>CAZAFZ010000010.1:0-12269 GCA_964484745.1 uncultured Gammaproteobacteria bacterium
TGTTATCCACAATAACGACGCCGGCCGTATGATACCGGCAAGCCGTCCTTTGGGCCGCCAACAGGGCCAATCCCATGAACATTTCGTCCCAGGACAGTCTTTTGGCGCGAGGATCGCTTAGCTTGGAACCGTTTTTGCAATTTATGCAATTTTCTTTCATAATATTGTATTAAGCTTGAAAAAACCATTTTCAACTGTTAACCTGACCAAAAGGAACGGTTTATTGATACAAATAATATCCGATATAAGTGTTTTTCTCATTATATGGAATTTATCGCATATAAATGCAAACCGTCCATTTGAAAGCAGAATAGAGGATTTTTTTAAAAAAATTTATAAAAAATAAAATCGGCCGAATCTGGCGCTTAATAATTTTAACAAATTGTTTTGGTATCGGCAATAATTTGCATGAGTAAAAAAATAAAATAATTAAGATATGGAAAAAACCATGCTTAACTGCCATCCCGGCCAAAGGGAGAGATCCCTTGAAACAGGATAATGGCCGTTATAGGGCATTTCCTGATGCAATGACAATGGAATTTTTTCTCAAGTCGTAATTTAAAAAAATAGGAGCAAAGTACATTGAAATCAAAATCAATCGCGCAGTTAAACTTTATAATTGCCTTAATTTTACTAGTTATAACCCCGACGGAAATATGGCCGCCGCCGCCTAAGTTCTTTCCGGCTATTAAAGATTATGATGAAGCCAAGGAAAGCGAAATAGACCCCGATAACAACGTTAACGCCCAGCCGGAGGGATACCTAAAAATATACATTCCGGAGCGTTTTGGCAGAATAATGGAAAAACATATCCGCCGAATGCACGTACTTGGTAATTTTGAAAAATTCGGACTGGATGATTTTGATCATGGACATATAATTTTTAGGCAAGGCTTCAACAACCGGGCAAGCGGCTTGGATGCATGGCTGGATCAAGCCGAATCAATCTTATACCATACCCAAGAACTTAATGATGCATGGAAAATACAGGATAAAGAAGGCATACCCATACCCGAGCGAAAAGCAAGGTCGATTATCGGCTATCTGGATGGAACGATCCGGCCTGCGAATGCAGCTTACGATTTGAGCGAATTAACGCCCGAAGCGCTGCAGCTCTTTGAAACCGCGGGAACCGTTTGTGCGATGCATATTTATGATTATCATGGATTGTACGCCAAAATCATGAACTCGGAAATATTTTACTTCAACGAGAAATATTTTCCCGACAATCTGCTTGAAGTCAGGGAATATCCGCGAGGGAGATTTCTTCTGGAAAACGGCAAAAGGTTCGACATATTCATTAGATTGTACGCGTTAAACAAATAACTCCTTAATTAGGAGTTATTTCATTTAAAGACCCAGCTTATAGCGCGGAGCATTTCAGTTATGGATGCTGCTGTTTCTTATTTCCAATCTTTTTATTCGCAGCGCGATATTTATCTTGATTTGCGCTAGCGCTTGCGATGTCAGCGAAACCATCAGGCATGGATCGCCTGCTTGGTAATCGTTGATTTGGTTATAAGCGTCCAGAAAAAAGTTACAAACCGGTCTGATAAAAATATGAGCTAATCCGGGAATTTCTAAATCAAAAGCTACGTGGCCGCCGTTGGATGATGTGGATAAAAATATTGTCGCGTGCAGGCAATAGAGGCAGTGGTTGTATGTTGTCACGCCTTTTTTGCTTTGATCTTGCAGCCGGTCGTTGAATTTAAGCTTATAGATGAATCCATCGCCGAAAAGCCTCTTGTCCAATTCCGGGCATGAATAGCTTCGGGCTGCGGCGGCAAAATCGTTGCCGTCATTGAAATATTGCAGCAAGTCCAATTCTTTTTTCAGGTGTTCAATTTCAGCATTTAAAATAGTCGTTAAATCAATTGGACTATTTCCGAATATTGTCTGCGCGCCACTTCCGGCAAAGAACGATCGCATGCCCCCCTCCTTTATATTCCATTTTTAGAGACTATCATTATAAAATATTCATTTAAAATGTCAAGAGCAGACGCACGAAAAGGGCCGGAAACGATTTGGTCTATTTCAGGAAAGAATTAGCTGATTTGAACCTTAATGCCGGGTCCCATAGTCGTGCAAATCACGGCGTTCCTGAGATACAAGCCCTTTGCCTTGGCGGGCTTGATCTTTTTTAAGGTTCCGACTGCCGTATTGAAATTTTCAATCAATTTTTCGTTCTCAAAGCTTGCCTTGCCGATACCAAGATGGACGTTGCCGCTTTCGTCGTTCCTGAAGCTTACCTTGCCTTTTTTAAGTTCCCTGACGGCATTGGCCGGGTCCGCGGTGACAGTTTCGTTCTTGGGAGATGGCATCAAGCCGCGGGTCCCGAGTATTTTGGCGATAACAGCCATTTTTTTCATCATATCAGGTTCGGCAACTGCGACCTGGAAATCGGTTTTTTCTGTCTTTTTGATCTCGGCAATCAGGTCATCGCCCCCGACAATATCGGCTCCGGCATCTTTTACTTCCTTTTCCTTGTCCGTTCCGACAAACGCCGCGACTTTTACGGTTTTGCCGGTTCCAAAAGGCAAGCTTACGGCAGACCTGATTTGCTGGTCGCCTTTTTTCGGATCGATTCCGAGCTTGAAGTGCGCTTCGATCGAACTGTCAAATTTTGTTTTGGCAAACTTCTTGGCCAAAGCGATAGCTTCTTCGATCGGATATGTTTTGGACCTGTCGTAATCATACGACGGTTTAACCCGTTTTTTCGGCAATTTTTTTGTTGTTTTCTTTTTCATAAGTTTTCGTGGTGCGAGTGATGACTGAATAATGCAAATCTACATATGCCTGGACATCTCCCACAAATTATTTTCGCGTAACGCGTAACGCATAACGCAAAAATATTTATTATTTTAATATGGCTTACTGACTAATGGCTAGGGGCTAACGACTATTTTACTGTTATCCCCATCTGCCTGGCGGTTCCTTCAACGATTTTCATGGCTGCTTCAACATCATTGGTATTCAGGTCCGGTAATTTTTTTTGGGCAATATCCTTGACCTGGTCGCGGGTCAGCGAACCGACTTTTTCCTGCAAGGGCTTGCCTGATCCCTTTTTGACCTTGGCTGCGGCCTTGATCAATTCGGCCATCGGAGGCATTTTCATGATAAAATCATAAGTCCGATCTTCGAAAACCGTAATCTCGCAGGGAACAACCTCTCCCATCCTGTCCGCTCTGGTGGCTTCATTGAACTTGCTGCAAAATTCCTGGATATTCAAGCCGTGCTGGCCCAAAGCTGGACCGACCGGAGGCGCTGGGGTCGCTTGTCCGCCGGTTACCTGTAATTTGATCTTAGTCAATATTTTTTTCTTTTTTGCCATATGGATATTAGCTGTAAGCCCTAAGTTGTAAGTCTAAAGCAGAAGCATGCAGGATTGCACTTTATGGACTTTATACTTTATGAACTTTTTATAATTATTAAATCTTTTTAATCTGCAGAAAATCCATTTCAACCGGCGTTTCGCGCCCGAACATGGAAACCAGCACTTTGATTTTGCCTTTTTCTTCGTCAACATTCGTAACTTTGCCCTCAAGATTTTTGAACGGACCGTCTATAATGCGCACCGGCGTTCCGGCAGTCACATCGATCTGGAATTTCGGTTCTTCCACGCCCATTCTTTTCTGCAGATCTTTCACTTCCTTTTCGCTGATCGGAGTCGGCGTAGTTCCGGTGCCGATGAAACCGGTGACATTCGGGGTATTCCTGACCACGTACCAGGAATCGTCGGTTACGACCATTTCAACCAATACATAGCCGGGAAATATTTTTTCTTCGACTACTTTCCTTTTGCCGTTCTTGATTCTGATCTTTTTTTCGATAGGAATCAGGATATTAAATATTTTATCTTCCATGTCCATTGACTCGATCCTTTGCCTCAGATTATTAGCGACATTTTCCTCGTACCCCGAATAGGTGTGGATGACATACCATCTGCGCCCTTGGTTTAATGTTTGTTTTGCCATATTTGGATGTTACTAATAGCAATATTATTATAGATTCTCGCATTGAAAATCGTCGAAATCCGGTAAGAGCAAGGTAAAATATCCGGATGCCGAATTTCATTTATTCACTACTACTTCAAATATCTTGGTAAAAAGAAAGTCCAAGGCCCCCAGATAGGCCGCCATGCCGATGCTGATGGAAATAACGAGGATCGTATAATTGTATGTTTCTTTTCTTGTCGGCCAGGTAACTTTTTTCATTTCCGTAATAGAGTCTTTGATATAAAGGGATAATTTTTTGAACATATATTTGGCGTAACGAGTAACGAATAACGCGTAACTTAAATGTAATAATGTCGGAAATATGAATAAATTTGTCTAAAATATGTGCGAATTCCGCTTTATCGGATTTAAAAACAGCCCTTTGGCGGGCAGTTTTATTTTATTGTTTAAATATTACCCTTTTTTTTATTAGAAGTCAAGCGTAAGCGTTCTGGATTGAAAGAACCGTATTATTGACATATTTTCAGTTATATGATAAATCTGATTATCAATGATTTTTAAAATTTTAAAGGAGGGCCAAGAAGGTGGGCGTAAAAACACGAGAGTGTTTTTTTATAATAACTTTCAGCTTAGGTCCAAAATATGAAGAAGACGAATCCAAAAGAATGCTCATGATGATAAGGGGTCGTTGCGCTGCAAATTGCAGCAGGGCGGATCAATTATTCGAAATTGCGCTGAATGAAGCGAATAGTCATTATAAAAAAGAAACTGGCGAAACATTTCCGGAAAACTATGTTATCTTGTTCTACTATCCGCAAAACAGCAAACTGTTTTAAGCAAGCGTCGCGCCTGCGAGGAGGAGCCATGCGCTGGGTAAGGTTAACGCTGATATTCCTTTTTTCTCTTATACCCACCTGGATACATGTATATTCGTTTTTTTCCATAGAGCACGTCAGAGAAGTAATTAACCTGACATTGGATAATTTTTATTATGCTCTATCTCAATTTGTTTTTATTTTGCTGGCCTTTCTGATCTCAGCGTTATTCTGGGAAGAAATCTGGAACCAGCATTAAGCACCTTTAATAAAAACCGTAGATATCTACGGTTTTTAAAACTTTTTCTGAATAAACATTATTTTACTCTGATTTCCACATTATCCGTAATGCCCAAATCTATTGTGACTTTATCGCCTTCCTTGACCTTGCCTTCGATTATCTGCAGGGCCAGTTCGTCCAAAATCATATTCTGAATGACCCTTTTCAGCGGTCGCGCCCCGAAAGTAATGTCATACCCTTTTTCGGCCAGCATTTTTTTGATTTTGCCGGAAATCTTAATGGCAATCTGTTTGCCGAGCAGGCGCTTTTCGACTTTCTCGAGCTCCAGATCGACAATTTCGGCCAGAATTTCCCTGGTCAGGCTCTTGAATATTACTATCTCGTCGATCCTGTTAAGGAATTCCAGCTTGAAGTTATCGCGCAGGATCTTATCGATCCTTTCGCGCATTTCGCCTTCACGGAATTTTGTCGCGCCTTCCTCGTCGGTCGCACCGGAAAATCCGATCGAATATTCCTTGATGACTTCGTTGCCCAAATTGGAAGTCATGATAATAATGGTGTTTTTAAAATTAACTATCCTGCCTTTGGCATCCGTCAATCTTCCGTCATCCAATATCTGGAGCAAAATGTTGAAAACTTCCGGGTGCGCTTTTTCTATCTCGTCGAACAGAATTACGCTGTAGGGCCTGCGCCTGATCTTCTCGGTCAGCTGTCCTCCTTCGTCATAACCGACATAACCGGGAGGAGAGCCGATCAATTTCGCGACGCTGTGCTTTTCCATGAATTCGCTCATGTCCACGCGTATCAAGGCATGCTCGTCATTGAACATGAAAGCCGCCAAAGCTTTGGCCAATTCCGTCTTGCCGACCCCGGTAGGTCCGACGAACAGAAATGAACCTATCGGCTTTTTCTCCTCCGAGATTCCGGCGCGCGAACGCCTGATCGCATTGGAAACGACCGCGATCGCCTCATCCTGGCCTAAAATCCGCTTTTTCAGCTCGCCTTCCGCCTTTGCCAATTTGGAGGTTTCGCTTTCCAGCATTTTTGTTACAGGAATTCCTGTCCATTTGGAAACTACTCTGGCAACATCCTCGTCGTCGATCTCTTCCTTCAATATACGGCGGCCGCTTTTCTGCAGATTCGCCAGGCTCGAATCCAGCTTTTTCATTTCCTTTTCCAATTCAGGTATTTTAGCGTATTTTATTTCCGCAACCCTGGTCAAATCGTCTCCCCGGCGCTCGATTATTTCCGCCTTGGCCCTTAAATCGTCTATCAGCCGGTTTATTTCCTGGATCCGCGTAATGATCGATTTTTCATTGTTCCAATTCAATTCCAGCTGATTGGCTTTTTCGCGCAGTTCCTGCAGTTCCTTATTGATTGATTTCAGCTTGTTTCCGGCTTTTTTTTCCTGGATCAGCCCCGCTTTTTCTATTTCCAGCCTTTTAATCTCCCGCTTTAAATTATCCAATTCTATGGGCGATGAGTCTATCTCTAGGCGCAGGGAAGAGGCGGCTTCGTCGATCAGATCAACCGCTTTATCGGGCAGAAACCTGTCGGAAATATAGCGTGCGGACAGTTTGGCCGCCGAAACTATTGCGTCGTCGGTTATCCTGACGCCATGGTGCAATTCATAGCGCTCTTTGATGCCGCGCAAAATACTGATGGTGTCATCGATCGTCGGCTCTAAAATATGGATCGGCTGAAAGCGCCTTTCCAGGGCTGCATCGCGTTCAATGTATTTTTGGTACTCTTTGGTGGTCGTCGCTCCGATCGCGCGCAACTCTCCGCGCGCCAAAGCCGGCTTAAGCATATTGGAAGCATCCATCGCGCCTTCGGATGCGCCGGCGCCGACCAGGGTATGAAGCTCATCGATGAACAGTATAACATTGCCGTCTTGTGATTTTATCTCCCGCAATACTGCTTTCAGCCTGTCTTCGAATTCGCCGCGGAATTTAGCGCCGGCCAAAAGCGAACCCAGGTCCAGCGAAACCAACTCTTTGTTTTTCAGGTTTTCCGGGACATCGCCCTCGACTATGCGCTGGGCCAATCCTTCCACTATCGCTGTTTTGCCTGTACCCGCCTCGCCGATCAATACCGGATTATTCTTGGTGCGGCGGCAAAGCACCTGCATGATCCTGCGGATTTCGTTATCCCTGCCGATTACCGGATCTAATTTTTTTCCGCGGGCCAGTTCGGTTAGATTATTTGTATACTTTTCCAAGACCTGGTATTTCGCTTCCGGATCGGGGTCGTTAATACTGTGCGCTCCGCGCACTTCTTTCAGCACCGCCGATACTTTAGCGTATTCCATTCCATTTTCGAGCAATATGTCCTGAGCTTTGGATTTGACTCCGATCAGCGACAACAGCAAATGCTCGGTTGAAATATACTGGTCGCCCAGCTTATCGGCCTCTTTTTTGGACCGGTCGAGGATCATGGCCACTTCCGAAGTGCCTTGAACCATCCCGACCTTAGCGGAAATAGCGGTTTTCGGCAGACTTTCGATTTTGCTGAAAACGGTCATTTGGACCTTGTCGGGATCTATTTGCAGTTTTTCCATGATCGGCCTGATGATATTTTCGGGCTGTTCAAGCAACGCGCCGAGCAGATGCAATGCTTCGATATATTGCTGTCCGTTTTCCTGGGCGATGACCTGCGCATTTATAATGGCTTCCTGCGATTTATGGGTGAATTTTTCAAACATATAATTATTCCGCTTATGCACTCGGCAATAAGTCCTGGTATAGTTAATTATTTAATTGCTATTTGTTCAAGTTAGCCCGGAGAGAAGCATGATTCATTTAGCACTCAAACATTATGACTGCTAATTTACACTATAAAATACTTGAAACACACTGTCAAGTCTGAATTTTTACCAGACGCGCCTATCAGTTTACCGCGAAACAGCTGGACAGCGGCATTTTATGCAAAAAGCATGCTCTTAAACCGGAAACGGGCAGGATCATTCCGATAATATGATCATAGGTACGGCACTTGGACAGGCAAACGCCGCCGCGATAAAAGCGGCCTTTTATCATCGGAATATTATCATTCACCAATTATTATATCCAAGCTTTTATCGCAATATGCGCACCTGCCTGAATTATCGAACCGTTCTACGAAACTGCCCATCCTCCTGATAGCCAATTCGTTGCAGACCGGGCAATATGTATTTTCATTCTGGCCGCCCGGTACGTTTCCCAAATAGACATATTTCAAGCCGGCTTCCTTGCCGATCTCCATGGCTTCATACAGGATATCTTCATCGGTCGGCGGCAGTTTTTTCATTTTCCAGGATTTATCAGGGTTGAAACGCTTGATATGCCAGGGCGTATCCGCGTCAAGCTCGTTGGCGATGAACCCTGCCAGCTCATAAAGCATATCTATGTCATCCGTCATGCCCGGTATGATGAGCGTTGTCACTTCAAGATGAACCTGCTCGGCTTTGGCGGTTTTAACGTTTTCCAGCACCGGCCCGAGGTCGGCAGAGCAGTAGTTGCGGTAAAAATCGGGGCTAAAGGATTTGATTTCAATATTAATGGCATCAAGATTGGGCAGCATCGCAAAAAAGGCTCTTGGAGCGTAAAAACCGTTGGAGCATAACACGGTCGACAATTTAAAGCTTTTAGCCAATTCGAAAACTTCCACAAGGTACTCGATACCGACCGTTGGCTCGTTATAATCGAACGATATCGATTCGCATTCATCTCCGACCGCTTCCTCAACGATTTTTTCCGGGCCATAGTAGTTCAATTTGTCGGTCATTTCTTCGGCTTGCTTGATTTGCGATAGTTCCCAGTTTTGGCAGTACTGACATTTTAAATTACAGCCCAAAGTTGCTATCGATAAGGTTTGGCTGCCTGGCATGAAATGGAAAAGGTTTTTTTTCTCTATCGGTTCAATATTCAATGCCGTAGGATAGCCGAAGGAAAGCGAAACCAATTTACCGCCGCGATTCGCCCTGACACCGCAAATTCCCGTCTTGCCGTCTTTTATTTTGCAATAATGATGGCAGAGAATGCATTGCACCTCGCCTTTTTCGGTTTTTTCGTAAAACATCGCAGTCCGCTTGTTCATCGCTATTATGTTGATAACTTAATAGTCTTTTTAATTTGATTTGAATTGTAGCAAATATAAGATATGCTGTGAAGAAGAAAATTGAAAAAAATACCGGTTTTGGATATAATTTTTATATGTCCCAAAGTAATGGAAAAAGGCTTTTTATGGCTTTAAACCTTCCGGGGCGGCTGAAAGTTCAGATCGACCCGCTGATTAGTGATTTGAAAGCGCGCAATCCTGCAATCAAATGGATTAATCCGCGGGGCGCGCATATTACACTGGACTTTCTCGGCCTCTTAAATGCCAAGCAAGCGCGGACGGTTGTTGAGGTCGCGCAAAGCCTGCAGGGCAATTTCGGAAGCTTTAATTTTACTACCGGAAAAATCAGCGGCTTTCCGCCGGACGCCAATCCGCGGGTTTGCTTTTTGGAGTGCCTTCAAACCAACGGAAATAGCGCTTCTGCCTTTCAGGAGAGGCTCAGAAGCCGCCTGCTGTCCGCCGGCCTGCTGGACTCGGTAAAAAAATGGACTCCGCATATTACCCTGGGAAGGAATAAAGACGGAAATAGGCTGAGGACCGGCAAACTAGCGGCCGCTTATGAAGGTTTGGAATTTGAAATCGGAAAATTTGAGCTGATGGAATCCAGGCTAAGCCCAAAAGGAGCGATTTATGGCGTAATTCAAAGTTTTGACCTTTAATATGGATAGAATAAATATTTTAGGCGCAAATATAGACCGGATCGAACCGGAAAAAATCGATGGAATTATCGAGCATTTTATATTTTCCTTAAAACAGCATTATATCGTTACGCCGAATCCCGAAATCATCCTCAAAATGATGCATGATGAAGAGCTATATTACATCCTGAGCCAGGCTGACCTTGCTTTGCCCGACGGGGTGGGACTGAAAATGGCTGCCTTATGCATGGGAAAGAATATCAAAAGGCAGACCGGAGCGGATTTTATCCATAGATTGCTGGCCGTAGCCGAAAATAGATCCGTCAAAACAGCGATAGCCAGCTGGGAAGGCAGCATCTCCAGCCGGGAAAATATCGAACTTTCGATCAGGAAATATTGGCCCGCACTTGATTTTAGGATATTCAGCATAAAAAGGATGAATTACGGCAAGGAGCTGGACCATGATTTTCTGGCGCAGATTGCCAAATACGGCCCTGCGCTATTAGTTACGAATTTAGGCGCTCCATACCAGGAAAAGTTTATCTATCATTACCAAAAAAAAATGCCGTCGGTCAAATTAGCTATCGGCATCGGCGGCGGTTTGGATTTTATTACCGGTAAAATAAAAAGAGCGCCCAAGCCAATAAGGGCGATTGGGCTGGAATGGCTCTTCCGGCTGATGAAGGAGCCGCACCGCTTAAAAAGGATTGCCAATGCGGTAATCATTTTTCCTTGGGAAGTGTTTAAATGGAGATTTGTCCATCCTTTTCTTTACCGGCCGAATGTGGCCTGCCTGCTTTATAAATTTGACAGGGGCAAATATTACATCCTTATCGTGGAGAGGACGGACGAACCAGGCCACTGGCAGCTGCCGCAAGGAGGAACCGACGGATTTGACTTGGCAGCAGCCGGTTTTCATGAGCTGAGCGAGGAGCTTAATACCGATGATTTTGACATGCGGGCCGTATTTCCGAATTTATATAAATATTCCCTCGCCAGCATCCCCAGCACGCCCTCCAAATTCAAAATGAGAGGTTATAAGGGGCAAAAACAGGGCTTGTACATCGCCGAGTTCAACGGACGCGATGAAGATATCCGCGTTAACTTCTGGGAGCACAGGAATTGGAAATGGGCCATGGCAGAAAAGTTAATCGACGAAGTGTATCCGTCAAGAAGGGAAGCGGCAGAAATATTTTTGGAGAAATTTAAATCAATTACAACAAATTCAACAATCAAAAATCAATATGCAAAATGACAATTTTAAAATCCAAAAATATTTTTCAATTTTACATTGTCTTTTTAATTTTTACATTTTACATTAAATACTCTATGCGCGATAAAAAAGAAACAAATGAAAACATCAGATTGCGCTTTGCCCCATCGCCAACCGGTTTTTTGCACATCGGCAGCTTAAGAACGGTTTTATTCGACCATTTGGCAGCAAAGTCCCTGGGCGGCAAATTGGTTTTGCGCATCGAAGATACCGACCAGAAAAGGGAAGTCTCCGGCGCTGTTGACGGGCTGATCGGTATATTGGATTGGATAGGCATCAAATTCGATGAAGGGCCGCATGTCGGCGGCGATTACGGGCCGTATATCCAGACTCAAAGGCTTGATATTTACAGCAAATACGCTCATGAATTGCTTGAGCAGGGCCATGCTTACCGCTGTTTCTGCACGCAGGAAAGACTGCAGAAAATGAGGGAAGAGCAGCGGGAAAAAAAACTACCGCCCAGATACGACCGCAAATGCCGCGATTTGAACATTCGGGAGATCGATGAAAAAATACGTAACGGCGAAAAGTTCGTCATTAGGCAAAAAATGCCCTTAGCCGGCGCGGTACAAGCCCATGATGAGCTGAGGGGCGGCATAAGATTTAACGCTGCGGAACTTGAAGACCATGTACTGATGAAATCGGACGGGGTTCCGACATATCAATTTGCCGTTGTTATCGACGACCATCTAATGGAAATAACGCATGTTATCAGGGGCGAGGAATGGATCCCTTCTTTGCCGAAAAACCTGCTTTTATACGAAAGCTTCGGCTGGGAAGCCCCTAAATTCATCCACATGGCCTTGACCTTGAATAGAAGCGGAGGGAAGTTGAGCAAGCGCCAGGGAGACGTAGCGGTCGAGGATTACCGCGCTAAGGGCTATCTGCCGGAAGCAATATTGAATTTTTGCGCACTTTTAGGCTGGCATCCGAAAGATGAAGTTGAGCTGATGACAATGGAAGAGATGGTAAATAAATTCGATTATCGTGATTTGGGCACCAGCCCGGCAGTGTTCGACATTGAAAAATTGCTTTATTTCAATGGTTTTTATATCAGGCATAAAAGCCCCGATGAATTGGCTAGGCTATGCATTCCGCACCTGAAGGAATTTGCCGAATTACGGCAGGATATCAAAAATAATATTTACAGCGCGATCGAGGAGTATGCAAACGGCGAATCCGCTTTTCTGAAAAATGTGATCGCCTCAGAGCGGGAACGCCTGAAAAAACTTTCCGAAATAGGCGAGT
>CAZAFZ010000011.1:0-11804 GCA_964484745.1 uncultured Gammaproteobacteria bacterium
TTTTCATTATGTTGCGTATTCAAGATACAATTAAGTTATCTACCAGAATGTTCAGGACCAGGCCGGCCAGGACCTGGCTGACCATTCTGGGCATCGGCGTCGGTATCGCCGCAGTTGTTATTTTGGTCGGACTGGGCTATGGCTTGCAGGGGATATTATTGGAAAAGATAGTATTCGGCGAAGCCATGCTTTCCTTGAGCGTCACCGCCCCCTCTTCCAAGGTAATTATTCTGGATGATGATATGGTCAAGGAATTTTTGAATTATGACAATGTCCAGGACGTTTCCCCGATGGCCAGCTTCCCGGCAATGGTAACCTATGAAGGATTGAACTCCAGCATGGTCTTGCAGGGCACGAATGTAAAATATTTCAGCTATGCCGGCATCGCCCCGTCCAAAGGCCGCGTCCTGGAAGAGGGCGATACCAACAAGATAGTTGTCACTTCGGCGACGCTGCAGCTTTTTGAAATAGAAAACCCGGACGATATCATCGGCAGAAGAATGAAATTCAAGATATTCATTCCGGTTCCCGGTTCCGAAGATTCGCAGGAGATTCCGCTGGATAATGATTATGAAGTTGTCGGCGTGGTCGACGACCAGACTTCGGTATCGGCTTTTATTCCGATCAAGGAATTCAGTTCGAGATTTTCCATACCTTATTATGAACGTGCCAGGGTCAGGGTATCCAACAGCGAAGTTTTAACATCGGTTGAAGAAAAAATTATTGAAAAAGGATTTATCGTGACGGCTTTGTCGAAAACCGTTGACCAGGCCAATAAGATTTTCCAGGGCGTCCAGGCAACTTTGGCCGTCTTCGGCGGCATCGCCTTGATCGTATCAGCCATCGGGATGTTCAACACCATGACCGTAACCTTGCTTGAACGTACCAAGGAGATCGGAATTATGCGTACGATCGGCGCGTCGCCCTTCAGCATTAAGGTGCTGTTTTTGACGGAATCGATCATTATGGGATTTCTGGGGGGAGTCATGGGCATAGGCATCGGAGTCGGCAGCGGTTTGGTGATGAATTATCTTTTGAATGCGGTTGCCGTCAGGATGGGCGGATTAGCAATCGCCTTATTCAAGTTTCCCATAGCATTTTTGATTTTTGTCGCTGTTTTTTCGGCAATTATGGGCCTTTTAACCGGAGTTTTTCCATCTCAAAGGGCAGCATCGCTTAATCCCCTTGACGCGATCCGCTATAGCTAGTTAAATGACAATATATCCAGCAAAGCATTTTTGCTAATAATACCCATGCCAGTTCATGGGTAAATTCGTTTGTACCTTAAAGCCAGTTTATATCGGGAGGTGGATCGAATGGAATGGCCGAAAGCAATACCGCATTGTTCATATAGCGTTGCCGGAGATATCCATACCGCAATTAATTTATGCGGTTCGCTGCAGCATCGCGGCAGAGAGGCGGCAGGGATCGCCGGCATTAGCGACAAAACCATCCGCGTCGTTAAATGGATTGGAACAGTCAAGGCTATTGACCTGGAAGATTTTTTTTCATTTTTTCCCAAAAAAGAAAAATTCCACACCTTTTTGGCGCATACGCGCTACGCTACAGCCGGAGGAAAAAATTTTAAAGATATCCTGCGCGATGCCCACCCGCATACGATCGGCGGATATACGGTTGATAAAGGCAACCATTTGATCATTTATGATTGCGAATACGCGATGGTCCATAATGGCCAGGTTGACGATTCTTTTTTTCAGCCGGTCGACCGTTCGGATATGCAAACCGGATGCGACACGGAAGCTTTGCTGCAGTATTATAAGCAATACGGCGTTGAGCAGATTTTACGCAAAATTCCCCATTCTTATACCTTGGCTTTGGCTGACTTGAAAAAACAGGTAGTCATTGTCGCCCGCGACCGCATGGGCGTTAAACCCGGCGTATTCGGCGAAAAGGACGGGGTCTTCAGTTCGGCATCGGAAGACATCGCCTTGCGCAAGAACGGCGCTAAATTTAAGGGAGAAATCGAGCCGGGCTGTGTTTATCATATAAATCCTGGAGGCGAATTTCATGAAGAACGGATCGTTAATCCAAAGGTTCGGCATTGCATGTTCGAATATAATTATATCGCGCATCCGGACTCGATAATCAACGGCGTTCCGGTGCGCAATATCCGGATTGACCTTGGCCGTCAATTGGCCAAAGAATTCAGGTTCCATGGCATCGATATCGTTACGCATGTGCCCAGGTGCCCTGATTTGGCCGCTTATTATTATGCCAGGGAGGTCGGTGCAAAATATCTCCCGGTATTTTACAAGCTGCGCGGCGAAAGATCTTTTCAGGGGTCAACCCAGCATGATCGGGAGTTATCGATTAAAAGCAATTTGTACCTTTGCGATAATTGCATTCCCGAGCTGAAGGGAAAAACGGTACTGGTGGTTGACGACAGCATTATCAGGGGCACCAATTTGCCTTATGCGTTATCCTTTTTGGACAGAGCCGGAGTAAAGAAAAAATACGCCTTATCCTATACGCCGCAGATGTGCGGATACGGACTGGACGGAAAAAAGCGCTATTGCAAGTACGGGGTCGATATGCCGATCGAACCGCGTCCAGGCGAGGAATATATCGCCCGCGGCAGGGACTTGGCTGAGATCAGCCGGCTGATCGGCGCCGAAACGCATTACTTAAGCGTTGAAGGTATGCTCGATGTTTTCAGGAAGCACGGCTTAAAGGCTGAAAATCTTTGTACTTTCTGCATTGGAGGGGAGGAATTATAAATTCAGGAAGGCGCTTGCTTAAAGCGCCTTTATTATTTGGCAATATTTTTTTATACTATAAAAAAATGTTATAATATTATTATAGGTTGTGGATAATTATCAAATTACTGCATTTATTCATATAATATTACAACAATATATTAATAATAAATCATATCTGGATATTCAATAATTGTTGAATATCGCCGATAAAATAAAATACCCCCATGCTTAAAAAAATTAAAAAAGGTGCTCGAAAACCATTTTCTTGGTTTTTAATAATATGCGTAATAAATTTCATTACCTTGGGGTTTATATTTAATTTCGAGATAAAGCTGCCCAAGCTTAAAATAAGCTATATCAAGCCGGAAGTTGCCCTGACAATCCCCGAAGTAAAAGCGGATCGGGCAACAACAACGGTTACTGTCAGAAATGCACCGCCGACTTTTACGGATGGCCCCAAGGAAGACCCCATATCGGCAACCACTTCACCGACAAATTACGGCAATATCGTTACTTTTAAGGCTACCGCATCCGACGGTGAAAGCAATGATTATTGGCTTTTGGTCTGCGCTACCGATTCTGCCAACGCAACGACTACCGGTCCGACTTGCGGCGGAGCCCAGTTTTGCCGGTGCAGCTTAACGGCACCGACCAACGAAGCGACTTGCACCACTACCGCCAGCCAGGCGTGGCCGATCGAAGAAGTCACCTGGTATGCATTCGTTTGCGACGACCATTCAACCCAGGCCGAATGCTCCAACGGCAATCAGGGGCCGGGAACAGACGGCAGCCAATCGCCGTTCGTGGTGAACCATGGGCCGGATTTTACCGCCATAACAACAACAGTTGACAATCAGCCGCCCGGCGGGCAATTCACGTTTACTACCACTGCTTATGATCTTGATGTTGAATCTACTTCCACTTTGCGCCTTTATGTTTGCGATAACAACGGAGGGGCGACTTTTTCAGGCGGCTGCGTCTCGGGAAATCAGCTTTGCACATCATCGGGCGCTGCGGCCAATGCCAGCTGCCAGTTCACCGATACTGCTCCAACCCCCGATAATGCCTATACATATTACGGCTATGTTTTTGACAGCTGGGGCGCAACATCAACAGACAACCCCCAAAGCAGCACCTATACCATTATCAACGTCGCGCCCAATGTCGGTACGGTAACCTTGAATGGCGCGGCCAATATATACCTGAATATTAAAAATGCCTCGGAAATTGCTGTTAATGCCAGTGCCGACGTAACGGACGCCAATCATTGCAATGATCTTACGACAGCTACCAGCACGATTTATTTGTCCAGCGCAGCCGACGGCCCGAACTGCGACGCCGACTACAATGACTGCTATCAAATAACAGGCGTTGACTGCGGCTATGTCGGCTGCGAGGCCGGCAATGAAAACGATTCCGGCGCAACCCTGACCTGCACTACGACCATTGCTTTTCACGCCATACCAACTGATGCGGGGGATTATCTTGCCAGTTCATGGTTTGCCAGGATGACCGGCGTTGACGACGATAATTACGCCAGCTCAACCAGCTATACGACCTTGAATGGAGTTGAGATCATAGCTACAGAGGCGCTGGATGTTACCCAGAATTATATTGATTATGAAATTATCCGGGCCGGACAAGATTCAGGCAGTGCCAACGCCACGACCACGGTAATCAACTTCGGCAATACTCCGCTCGACACCAACCTTTTCGGCACTTGGATGACGGATGGCCTCGGCAATTATATACATTCCGAACAGCAGGAATGGAACCTGACTAATTTTGCCTGGGGGACCGGAACAGAGCTGTCTTCAACCACCCCGGGGGCAACCGCCGACGTCGTGATAAACAGGCCGACCAGCCAGTCGGATGTTACTGATGACATATATTGGGGGATCGGCATACCGGACGGATTGCAATCCGGAGAATATTCTGGCTCAACCAGCTTGATAGCAAAGATCGATGCAGATGGGATTTGGTAAAATATATTATATTGAATATGGAGCGCTTGATAAGCGCTCCTTTTATTTTGCCAAAATATTGAATTTTTAATCATAATATAGTATATTATAAATGTAATATTAATATATCATCTTAGGTAAAAAACCAGCTATAAATAAGCTTTCGGGAGGAAGTTATTTTTAAAATGTTAAGAAAACTTCTTGCCATTTTGTTATTGGTACTATTTTGTTTAAGCTGGGGCAGTTCTGCTCTGGCCGGTTTTGGGATTTCGCCGCCCTACGTTAAGAATGACTACCTGATACCCGGTTCCAGCTACGAGCAGACTATCAGTCTTTTAAGGTCGGATGCCGAAGAAGATTTGCAGGCCAATATCGAAATTGATGCTCCGGAAATCGCCAGCTGGATCTCTATTGATAAGGGTACAAGTTTTCCGTTGCCAAAGGGCGAGCTTAGGGTCCCGATGAAAGTCCGGGTGACCGTTCCGGGTGATGCCCCGATCGGCGGCTACCAGGGCTATATTAACGTGAAAGTCTCATCGCTTTCAGCGGGCGGCCCCGGCGTAGCGGTAGCCCTGGGTGCCAGACTGGATATTGACTTAAGGGTGACGAACGAAACCAAGCCTGATTTCGTTGTCCGCCTGGTAGATATTCCGGATTTCGAAGAGCTTGAATGGCCCTGGAATGCATGGCCTTTAAAATACTTTTTCTACCGCGCCAAAGTCAGCCTGGAAATTGAAAATACCGGTAATGTTAAGATTGCTCCATCCAAAGTTTATTTGGATATTTACGATATCAACGAGAAAGAACTGCTTGAATCTTCCTATGATACCCGCATGAAAAAGGTGGCCCCTTTTTCTACGGAAACTATCTTCGCCGACTTCCCGACCAAGCTGGGAGTTGGCCAATACTGGGGCAAGATCAAGGTATACAAGGAAGATCAGATAGTCAATTCCTACAAATTATCATTTGAAATCAAGCCAGCCGGCTCATTGCCCGACAACGGCTTGGGCAAATGGCCTGCAATTTTATTGGGAAGCATAGTCGTTGCGGCCGCGATTTTCTTATTCCTATTCATCAAATTCAGAGTTTGGAGGATTTTTGCCTTCATGGCTCTCCTGATCTGGAGGATTATCCAGCTTTTCACCGCACCGCTGGCCGGATTTATTTCCGCCGCATACAAGAAATATAAGAAAAAATTATTCAATTGGGTGCTGAATAAGGCCAAAGAACACGAAAATAAAAAAGAGTAAACTAAAAATATTTCCCCTATGCAAAAAACCGGCCTTTGGCTCGCTATTTTTTATATATTTATCATATCTTCCGGAGGTATTTTATTTGGCAGCTTTGCCAAACATATCGCTCAAGCCTTGAACAGCAGGGCAACGACCACCGTTACTGTAATCGTGGTCTGTGGCGATGGTCATAAAGACCCTGAAGAACCTTGCGATAAGGGCAATCCGCCAGCAATTCCGGCCGATTTTGGAACTTCGACTTGCCAGGATTTCGGCTGGGAAGCCGGCAATCTGGGTTGCAACGACGACTGCACCGCGATATTGGACACCATGTGTTACACGTGCGGGAACGGCATGAAAGAGCAGGCTGAAGAGTGCGATGGCGCGGATTTCGGCGGGGCCACTTGCTTGACTTTTGGCTATAATTCCGGCACTCTCAGCTGCACCATACAATGCAAAGTAAACCTGATGGATTGCATGAGCGTCGGGACAGCGCCGGGCAATACCTCCGGAGGGGCGATCGGAGGCGGAGGGAGCACCGGAGGAGGCGGAGCCGGATTTGATATCGGACGCGATACCCCACTGCCCGGCACAAAAGTAGTGATCAAGGGTACGGCCTACCCCGAAGCAGATGTTAATATTCTGAAAGACGGAGCGACTCTGGGTATCGCAAAAGCTGATTTAGAAGCGAATTTCACATATGAGAATACAACCATCGCTCCGGGAGTGGCCAATTTCGGTTTTTGGGCTAAGGACAAGAATGATTTGAAATCGCCGGTATACAATCTTACATTCAGGATATCGTCCAATGCAGTGACAACGATTACCGGAGTTTATATTCCGCCGACTATCGGCGCCGATAAGCTGACTCTCAAGCACGGGGAGGATATAACGATTTTCGGCACCGCTATTCCATTTACGGATATGTATGTTGAAGTATACTCCGATACACCGGTTAACCGCCAGCTTACAAGCGACGACGACGGCGAATGGAGCTTGGTTTTCAATACCGGAGAATTGGAAAATGAAGTCAGCCATTTTGCCAAAGCCTATTTCCAGAAAACCACCGGCAATGCCACGATCAAAAGCGGATACTCCAGCGCGGTCAATTTTTACCTCGGGGAAGTTCCCGGCGAAACCGCCTGCGCCGGCGCCGATTTGAATAAGGACGGCAAGGTGAATTTGACCGACTTCTCCATCCTCTTGTTCTATTGGGGCACCAATGACGCTTGTGCCGACCAGAACAAGAATGGACGCGTGGAGCTGACTGACTTCAGTATTATGATGTATTATTGGACAGGATAATAGCCGATAATATTATTGTTAGCTATATTAATATTTGTTGCATTACTCAGTTTGAATTTAGTAAACGACAGAATTTCCAATTTCCAATTTCCAATAATTTCTCAGTCTGAGGCTGATTCGCCCATGGCGGAAAATATCAGAAATTCAAAGCGATATATCTTGTTTCGTATTTTGAATTTTGACATTATTTGAGATTTGATGCTTTTTATTTGTTATTTGAGATATATGCATTATTTAAAGTACAAAAATTTCTTAATTCTTCTTTCCTGCCTTGTTTTATTTCCCTTTACAGTAAGGGCGGCGACTTTGTATTTGGATCCTGCGCAAGGCGATTACGGGCCGGGCGATACTATTATCGCCAAGATTAAACTGGATAATGAGGGCGAATGCATCAATGCAATTGAATCCGGCATAGCATTCTCTGAAAATTTAAGGGCAGTCGATTTCAGCATCGGAGAATCCATAGTCAATATCTGGATAGAAAAGCCGGATACCGGTGACATGAATAAGATTAACATTGACAGGAAAATAAATTTTTCCGGCGGCATACCGGGCGGGTATTGCGGCGGGATAAAAGGAGATATCGGAGAAAGCAATATTGTCGGAGAAGTTATTTTCAGCGTTTTGGGGTTGAACGGCGAAGGGCAAGATCGCGCCCGCGTTGAAATCATGCCCGAATCCCGGCTTTTGATCAATGACGGCAAGGGTACGCCCGCCGAATTAAAGCTTACGAACGCGGAATTTTCAATTTTGGCCGGTAAATCGCAGGAAACCGACCGGTGGCAAGCCAGGATTGATGAAGACGATATCGCGGCCGAACCCTTTACGATCGAACTTTTAGGAGGCCAAAATATTTTTGAGGGCAAATATTTCATCGTTTTTCTGGCGCAGGACAAACAGACCGGCATTGACCACTATGAAGTGCTGGAGATACGCCCAGAGCAGGAAGAGAGCGGCAGTAAAAATATTTTTAGCTACTTATTCACCGGCAAAGAGCCTCAATGGAAAACCGCCCAATCGCCGCATCTTCTGGAAGACCAGAGCCTGCAAAGCAATATTTACGTAAAAGCCGTCGACAAGGCAGGCAATGAAAGGACGGTAAAATATTTTCCGGAGGGAAAGACAGGAAATAAGCTTTCCATCCTTTCACAACTGGGTGGAAATATGCTATTATTGATCGTAGCAGTATTCGTAATTTTAGTTATCGCTGCGGCGATTATCGCCGTTAAAGCAAAAAGAGGAGAAAGCCATGAGAAAAAATAATTTTAATATCATCTGCTGTTTGATTGTTGCGGCGGCTATTGCATCGGGTGCTGCGATTGCCAAGGCAGAGGGCTCGGCCTTGGGCATGTCCCCGTCAGCGGGCACCTACCCGCTCAATACCACCTTCAGCGTCAGCATCAAATTGAATTCGGGCGACCAAGCCATCAATTCGACGGATGGCAGCTTGATTTTCGACAATACCAAGCTCGAGGTTGTGAACATCGGAACCGCCAATTCGATATTGAGCTTCTGGTTTCCGGCCGAGCCGACCTTTTCCAACCAAGCCGGCACGATCAATTTTTCCGGAGGCTTGCCCAGCCCGGGGTTTAAGGGCTCCAACGCGACCCTGCTCACCATCAATTTCAAGGCCAAGGCCGTCGGCGACGCCCAGCTCAGTTTTACCTCCGGTTCGATTTTGGCCAACGACGGCAAAGGCTCGAACATCCTGACTTCTATGGGCAGCGCCAGCTTCAAGATAGTTCCGGCAACGGAGCCTCCGAAAACAGAGGAGCAGCCGGCCGTTGAAACCAAAAAGGCCGAACAGCCCGAAGAAGCAGCCGAAACAAGCCAGCCGGCAATCCAATTGAATTCATCGCTGATCCGCTCCCCGAGCCATCCGAAGCAGGAAGTTTGGTATAAGAACAGAAACATCGAAATGCAATGGGATCTTCCGGATGGCGCGCAGGGCATCAGTTATATTTTTGACAACAATTCTAATTCGGAGCCTCCGGAAAAGAGCGAAGGGCTATTCGGCGAAAAGAAATTCGAAGACATCAAGGATGGCGTTTGGTATTTCCATCTGAAAATCAAGACCGCTGCGGGCTGGGGCGAAACTTATACTTACAGGATAATGATCGACAGCACCTCGCCCAGGATGCTGGAAATAAAAATCGACGAAAAAGATCCCGGCGAATGGCCGATAATTTTTTTCAACGCCAAAGACGATGAGTCGGGAATTGTCCGCTATGAACTGAAAGTCAGCAGCCTGGAAGAAAAGGCCTATGAGATCGTCTTTCCCGAAACGTCTTTTGAATTGAAGAATTTGGGCCCCGGCGAGCATAACGCCTTGGTGAAGGCTATCGACGGCGCCGGGAACGAGATAATCATGGAAACGACTTTTACCATCAAGCCGATCGAAACGCCGTTATTCGATAAATTTCCGGTTGAAGCGGAAAGTTCCGACCAGCTGTATTTTGCCGGAAAAACTTTGCCGGACGTAACGGTAAAAGTATATATTCAGAATGATGCGGGGCAAATAATAGCGCGTGAAGCCCGATCCGACGCCGCCGGCAATTGGTATTATATTTTTGATAATGGACTGGAGAATGGCCGCTATGTCGCCTGGGCGGAAGCTGTCAACAAAAATGGCATTGCGAGCTTGCCTTCGGAAAAGGCCTCATTTCTGATATCTCCTCCGGTATTCGCCAGGCTGGGAAATTTAGTGGTTAATTATTTCACGGTTTTCGCCAGCCTGCTTTTCATGATAGTCCTGATTGCGGCATCCGTAATTTTCCTGGTTTATTTTGTCCGCAAGAAGCTCCGCAAAGAGACTTTTGAGATCGAGAAAGTCCTGGCAAGGAAATTATCCGAATTAAGAATCGAGATCAACGGAGAGTTTGCCAAACTGTCCAAAACCGGTCCGGCGGCGCTGAAGTCGGAAAGGATCAGGGCCAAGATCAGGATAGACGAGAAGCTCGATTCCGCCGAAAAGAAAATATTAAAGGAAATTAAGGATGTTGAAGATATAGTAAAATAATATAGGCAGCAAAAAACAGGGGCGATTGCCCCTGTTTTTTTTATGTTGCGATATTATAGGATTAATAATTTGACGCATGAAAATACCAGCGCATTGGCCATGCGGGAGCGATCCGCCGAATGGCGGGTGGCGATAGGATCTGATGAAAACAAGACGCTGCCGCTGCGCTAGCGCTCCTCTTCAGCATGACAAGGCGGATGCTATCGTTAGGCGGAGCTTGCATGGCTGCATGTACGGGGTTCCAGCATGACGCTATTCCAACATGCCATTGATGATAATAGGGCCAGAAATTCCCAATGCTTTAAACTCAAAACCGCATTGGTAATAATTTTATGAAGTAGAGAAAATCAAGTTTATTACAGAGGTTTGATCTATGATATTATTGCACATGAAGTTCCGCGCCGATCGGCTGAGAGAATATGTTTTTTCCTGTGCCGTCGTTCAAAAGCATCAGCGAATTTTCACTGAAGCTGATTTTGGCATCCCCGGCTTGTTTGATCCGAAAAGTAATCTTGGCAATTTCGAGCTCGCCCTTTTTTTCCGGATTCGGAGTACCGCAAGCTATGCCGGCTTCGCCTTTTTCATTGTCGAAATTATCATAGGCGAACAGCTCGCAAAACGATTCGCTGCTGTAGCTTATCCGCTCTATCGCTAAAACATCTGCCGAATATTCCAGGTCAAAGGCAATAACATTGACAGCCTGGGTGCCAGCCTTGGCTTTGACTAGCGCTTCGACAATATCACCATCGGCATTCAACTCAAGGTAAAGCGCACCTTCATCCAGGAAATCATATAGGCCGTTGGCATAGTTCTCCGCGCAAACAGCAGGTTGGATCCTGTTAAATAGAGATAATGCAATGATTGCCATGGCAGCAATCTGCTTGCCGTATTTAAGTTGTTGCATAAATCTTAAGCTTAATTATTTTTGTGACGTTCAAGTTTAACCGATTTTTGCTAATTTGTCAAGATTGAAACATTTTTTAATACTGCCATAATTATAGCAAGAAAAAACGCAGAGGGAAAAATGTCCAGAAAAATCCTATTGATCGCTGCAGCAGCGTTATTTTTGCCCTTTCTAAACCAACCGGCTACGGCTGAAATCAGCCAAAAGCTATACTGCGAAATTATGGCGCTTGGGCGTTCCGACGGAAAAATAGTCGATTATTACGGCGTTAAATGCCTGGCGGTACGGCTGCAAAGAGGTGAAGCCCTTTATCACATCCTGCGCCGACTGCCTTCCGTCAATCAGGATTACTATGCACAGCGTAAAAAGATTTCCCTGATCAACAGATTAAGCCTTTTTTACGCATCAGGCAGGGGAGCCGCCGATGGTACAAAACGGAGCCAGGTCTTAATACCGCTCGAACCGGATAAGGAGCCGCAAGTATTCCCGGGGTTCGACCACTCGCTTGCCAGCCACCGGAAATATCTGCTGATCGACTGCAGAAAAGGATATGCTGCTTTATATGAACAGGGCAAGCTCAAGGGCTATTACGCCGTTTCTTCCGGAATGCGCCGCACCCCAAGCCGCGCATTCCGCATAAGCGGCAAGGAAAAGGACCAT
>CAZAFZ010000012.1:0-11210 GCA_964484745.1 uncultured Gammaproteobacteria bacterium
TTCCGATCAGCGCCGCAGCGCTTTCCAATGCCCGTGGCGTTATATTGGGTGACTTGAAGCGGTTGGTTCCCGAAATCAATCCTGCCAGCAGGCAGGTGGCGATATCTTCGCTGATCAGCGCCGCGTCATTTTCTTTCATCAGGTTGAACAGAATCTCGCAGACCGATGAGGCCATAATTTCAATCTGATTGATCCGGCCGAATTCTTCATTGCCTGGATTATTGTCGATATTGATCAGCGGCGTAGCATAGAATAGTTCCAGGTTTTCCCGGTAGTACTTGCCGAGCGACTCCAGGTCAGGCGCGCCGAGTGTAATTATCAGACTGTATTTAAATTCTCCCTGCGTTGTACTGACATCAGCTTCGGAAAACTGGCCGCCTTTCGGCACAAGGATAAAATCCACGCTTTTATCCGTTTTTAAGTATTTTACCTGTTCGATCGCGGCACTCTCGGTATTTATGGAGACAATGAATTTTCTGGGATTATCGGCTCCTTTGGAAATTTTTTCAAAACCAGGTAAAAATGAAAGCTTGCCGGCAGAATCCTTATTCTCCGCGATTATGTCGGAATGTTTACCCAGGCGCTCCAAATATAGGGCAAGCGCCAGCGCTCCTGCCAGGCTGTCTCCGGCAGGATTTCCGGTAAGCGCGATCAAGATAATTTCCGCTTTTTTGATTTGGTCGAATATTTGTTCTCTCGCAGTCAGCATGTAAATATTTTGTTTCTTGAATAAAAAATTTATCCTTAAATATATCGGATAGTAAATTCCAAGTCAATACTGGAAAATCTAATAACATGTTGATGCGCCGCTATTAGAACATTATTTTCCGATTCGGGTGAAGTAAAACGCAGCGGTGCCGTCCTGCCATGAAATTTTATTGACTCCGGCGCAAAATAATGGCAGTCATCAAGGCTGGAGGGAACCCATAATTTTTTTACCGGATTCCTTGGAAATGCTTTGGGGGATGATTTTATGCCTGCGGTTATAGGAAATTTGCGCCTTTCTTCTTCTGGCGGTTTCATTGATCGCATAACGCATTGCCGGGGAAATCCGGTCGGCATACATGATGACTTTGCCTTCAGCATGCCTGGCCGCCCGCCCCATCGTCTGGATCAGGGAAGTCTCATTCCTCAAGAAGCCGGCCATATCCGCGTCAAGGATCGCAACCAGGGAAACCTCGGGCAGATCGAGGCCTTCCCGCAGCAGGTTGATTCCGACCAAAACGTCGTAGCGGCCGCTTCTCAAATCATCCAGGATGTCAACCCGCTCCAGAGTATCTATTTCACCGTGGAGGTACTGGACCTTAATTCTCATTTCGGACAAATATGCGGACAGTTCTTCGGCCATGCGCTTGGTCAAAGTCGTTACCAGCGTCCGCTGTTTTTTTGCCACTCTCATTTCAATTTCACTGATCAGGTCGCTGATTTGGTTATCGGCCGGTTTAACCTCTACTTCCGGATCCAGAAGACCGGTCGGCCGGATGATTTGTTCGACAACTTGCATAGAATGCCCGGTTTCGTATGCTTGCGGGGTAGCGCTGACATAAATTGCCTGGTTTATCCGTTTTTTGAACTCATCAAAATTAAGGGGGCGGTTATCCCGTGCGCTGGGCAGGCGGAAGCCGAAATCAACCAAGGTCTGCTTGCGCGACTGGTCTCCGGCGTACATGCCTCTGATTTGGGGCAAGGTCACATGCGATTCGTCGATGAACAGAAGATAATTTTCCGGAAAGAAATCCATCAGGGTTGTCGGCGGTTCGCCAGCGGCGCGGCCGGAAAAATGCCTGGAATAATTTTCAATCCCGTTGCAGTACCCGACCTCCTCGATCATTTCAAGATCGAAATTAGTCCTTTTTTCCAGGCGGTATGCTTCGATTATCTTCTTCTTTTTTTTAAGCTCGGCAAGCCTTGCTTTCAATTCTTCCCTGATCGAAATCAAGGCATTATCTATTTTTTCATCCGGAGCCATAAAATGCTTGGCGGGCAAAATAATGGTTTTATCCAGTTCTTTATCAGGGCTGTTTCTCAGGGAGCCGGGCAGTACCAGCTTGTTTTTTTCAGGATCGATATTGAAGACGTAAATATGCTCGATAATGTCGCCGAGCATGACAATCCTCACGATTTGTTCGCCGGTTGCCAGAAATATATCCACCGTATCGCCCTTGACCCTGAATTTACCGCGGTAAAAATTTGCGTCATTCCGCTCGTACTGGATTTTTACCAGGCGGCGCAGCAGCTCATTTCTTTTAATCGCTTCTTTCTTCCTAAAGCTTTGTGCGAGGACCGCATAATCCTCCTTTTCGCCGATGCCGTAAATGCATGATACGCTGGCGATTATAATGACATCCCTCCTGTTAAGCAGCGCTTGCGTCGAAGCATGCCTTAAGCGGTCAATTTCCTCGTTGATAGTCGCCTCTTTTTCGATATAGGTGTCGGTATGGGGAAGGTAGGCTTCGGGCTGGTAGTAATCATAGTAAGAGACGAAATAATGCACCGCATTGTAAGGAAAAAACTGCCTGAATTCGGAATAGAGCTGGGCGGCCAAGGTTTTATTATGGGAAATTATCAAAGTCGGCCTGTTCGTCGTTTCGATGATGTTGGCCATGGTAAAAGTTTTGCCGCTCCCGGTGATGCCCAGCAGCGTCTGTTCTTTAAATTTTCCGCTCAATCCTTGTACTAATTTTTTAATGGCTTGAGGCTGGTCTCCGGTCGGTTTGAATTTTGATCTGAGTTTGAACCTCATATTTTAAATATTGACGAAAATTCATTATAGATGAGCACAAATATGCTGAATGGACGATTAGAGTATAGCAATTATTATTTTGCGGCGCAACGAATTAAATGTTCTGAGAGGCTCTTAGAGCCTAAACGATTTTTTATGGTCATTACCAACGGTTATTGACTATTATTAATAAATATGCTATTATAAAGAATCTTTAAATCCGCAAATTTGCAAAGGAGGTTATCCATGGAATTGTTAACTGGCTTACTCGGAACGCTTTGGATTTTTCTCAAAAATCCGTTAATCCTCTTCTTTGTCCCCGTATTATTCGGGCTGCTCTATTGGATTTTGATCATTGAGCTTAAAATCATCGGAAAATTTGAATCATTGCCAGTTTTTTTTCTTTTTTTGATCCCGATGTTCAGATTGATCTTTTATTTGGATGAGCACTTTGTCCGCTCAGGATATTCTTCACTGAAAATTTATGCGGTAGCGCTAATTGCCAATATGGCATTCATTGCAATGATGAGCCTGTTGCATGGCGCTGATCAGCCGGCATGTCCGGAATAAAAAATTGAAAAGCATACAATTTATTTGGCCCATCAAGTTGATGGGCCTTTTCAATTTTTTCATGATTACTTGAGACGAACCTGGGCTGCAATTAATATTCTTCAGTAATTCGTATTTTGACAAACCTCGGATTTCAAGGTATTTTTATTATAGATTATTGTAAAATAATCTATATTTATATATGGAAAACAACAAGGAAAACAAAACAGGCCGGAATCCTTTTCCGCAGATGGAAGAGGAGGTTTTGGCGTTTTGGGATAAGGCAAAAATATTCGATAAATCGGTCAATAAATCCGCGCCTGAGGGAGATTATGCATTTTATGACGGCCCGCCTTTCGCTACAGGCTTGCCGCACTATGGCCATATCGTAGCAAGCGTCATGAAAGACGCCGTACCGAGATATTGGACCATGAAAGGATATCGGGTTGAAAGAAAATGGGGCTGGGACTGCCACGGCCTTCCCATTGAGAACCTGGCCGAGAAAGAGCTCGGGCTTGAGAATAAGCAGGATATCGAAAAGCTGGGCGTGGAAAAATTCAACGCTTACTGCCGGGGGCTGGTTCTGCGCTACGAGAGCGAATGGAAAAAGATCGTCAAGCGGATCGGGCGGTGGGTTGACATGGAAAACGGCTATAAGACAATGGATACCGATTATATGGAATCGGTTTGGTGGATTTTCAAGGAGCTTTACGACAAAGGGCTTATTTACCAAGGCTATAAAGCCATGCATATCTGTCCGCGTTGCGGCACCACTCTTTCGAATTTTGAAGTTACCCAAGGCTATAAAGATATCAAGGATTTGTCGGCAGTCGTAAAATTTGCACTAGCCGAAGAACCGGGTACCTATGTTTTGGCTTGGACTACAACGCCCTGGACACTGATAGGGAATGTGGCCCTCGCAATAAATCCCGGGATAACATATTGCAGGATAAAAATCCCGGCTCAAGGTCCGGAAGACGTGAACGAGGAGTCATATATTATTGCCAAAGCAAGGCTGCAAGATATATTTAAGGACAAGGAATATGAAATACAAAAAGAATTCAAAGGCAAGGATTTAATCGGCTTAAGCTACGCGCCCTTATTTGATTATTACCAAAACGCCGACCCGGCAAACAAAGAGAACGGCTGGAAAATCTATCCGGCGGATTTTGTTTCTACCGAGGAAGGCACCGGCATTGTACATATCGCACCGGGATTCGGAGAAGACGATCTTAAGCTCGCGCAGGAATACGGCCTGCCATTCATCCAGCATGTCGATATGGCCGGAAAATTCAAAGATGAAGTGATCGATTGGCCCGGTTTGGAAGTGAAGCCGGCGGATGATCATATGAAAATTGACATTGAAATCGTAAAATATCTGGCCCATCATAATAAATTATTTTCCAAAGAAAAGTACGAACATAGCTATCCGCATTGCTGGCGCTGCGAAACGCCGCTCTTGAATTATGCGGCGGAATCCTGGTTCGTGGGAGTTGCGAAGATCAAAGAAGCTTTGATTGGCAACAATCAGGGTGTAAATTGGGTTCCGGCCCATGTAAAAGAGGGGCGCTTCGGAAAATGGCTGGAAAATGCCCGCGATTGGTCGATCAGCCGCAGCCGTTATTGGGGCGATCCTTTGCCGATTTGGAAATGCGACTCTTGCGGCGAATTGAAAGTTGTCGGCAGCATTGAAGAGTTGAGGCAGCTGCGCAAGGATATTACGAGGATAACCCTGATCAGGCACGGCGAGAGCGAGAAAAATCTTAAGCATATTTTTGATGCCGAGAATGAAGGGTATGCGCTGACCGAACGCGGCATTGGCCAAGCCCGGCAAGCGGCGGAAAATTTATCCAAAGAAAATATCGATGCTATTTATGCCTCGCCTGTCGAGCGCGCAAAACAGACCGCCGATATTATTGCCGAAAAAATCGGCCTCAAAACAAGGCCGGCCGATGGCCTCAGGGAAGTCAGGTCGGGTGACTGGGATGGCCGTACGATCGACGACGAATTGGTGGTGAGAGAAAGAAGCGCTTACCACAGTTTGCCCAGAGAGCAGAATTACGTTTTCAAGCGCGGCACATCCGGCGAATCCTGGAAAGACATCGAGGAAAGGGCTTATAATTTTCTGAAGGAAGCGGTTGAAGGCAACGCCGGCAAGAATATAGTTTTAGTTACTCATCAGGGAATTATCGTTTATTTATTCAAGGCGATCTGCGGATTGAGCCTTGATGAGGCTGTCAGGCTTTTTGATACGGATATTATAGGCAGCTATGCTGCGCCGATTAGCGTATATTTTGATCCGCAGACAATGAGACAGGTGAATTTGCACAAGCAATTTGCAGATAAGATTGAAGCGGACTGCGGCGCGTGCGGCGGGAAAATGCGGCGCATCAGCGAGGTTCTGGATTGCTGGTTTGAATCAGGGTCCATGCCTTATGCCCAAGCGCATTACCCTTTTGAAAACCAGGAAAAATTCATCAGCACATTCCCTGCCCAGTTCATAGCCGAAGGGATCGACCAGACCAGGGGCTGGTTTTACACCTTGATGGTCTTGTCGACAGGATTGTTCGGCCAGCCGGCCTTTAAGAATGTCATCGTAAACGGAATCGTTCTTGCCGAGGACGGCCAAAAGATGAGCAAGTCCAAGGCTAACTTTCCTGATCCGGCTTTGGTTTTTGAAAAATACAGCGTGGATGCCATGAGATATTACTTATTATCTTCGCAGGTTTTGAATGGCGAAAATTTGAATTTTTCCGAAAAAGGGGTTGAAGAAGTTCTGCGCAAAGTATTGCTGCCGGCCTGGAACGTTTATAAGTTCTACGCGATATTTAAAGACAATTACCAATTCCCAATCCGCCAGCTGGCGGATAATTCCCAATTAAATCCATCCAATATTCTTGATAAGTGGATTTTAGCCAGACAGGACCAATTAATTATCGAGGTCACGCTGAATATAGACAAGTACCAGATTCCCAGGGCAATCAGGCCGATTGAGCTGTTTATCAGCGACTTGTCGACTTGGTATTTAAGAAGGTCTCGGGATAGATTCAAAAGCAGCGATGCAGAAGACAGAGCGGAGGCCCTCGCTACGACCGCCCATGTTTTGACCGAGCTGTCCAAAATTATCGCTCCTTTTATGCCTTTTTTGGCCGAACAGCTTTGGCAGAAAGTGACGGGGCATAATTTTGAAAACCAGGACAAATCCGTGCATTTGGAAGAATGGCCAAAAATAGCCGAAAGCCGCCCGCGCCGCCTGCGGCCAGCCGAAGCGGGAAAGCCGAAAGCCGAAAGTATTATTGAAGAAATGCAAGTGACAAGAAAAATCGTAGAGTTGGCATTAGCAAAAAGAGATGAAGCTAAAATAAAAGTGCGTCAGCCATTGAATAGGCTGGAAGTCAGAAGCAAGAAATTGGAATTGAAAAATGATTTTGTCGGCCTGATTAAGGATGAGGTTAATGTCAAGGAAGTTGAGCTGGCCATTGATGGCAGTCTGGCCAATGAAAACGAAATTGCCGTTAAATTGGATACGGCCATAACGCCCGAGCTGAAAAAAGAGGGGATCAGGCGGGAGATAGTCAGATACGTAAATGCTTTGCGGAAAGAGGCCGGCTTGACCATAAACGACAAAATTATCCTTAATTGGAAAACCGATAGCAGGGAAATCAAGGATGCCGTCACGCTGCATTCGGCCGCGATCAGGCAGGATACAATTGCCGGGGAAATAAGGGAAGGCAAAGATATCCAGCCTATTCAGGAAAAGACGGTTAAAATCGACGGCAGCGAGATTTGGCTGGCGGTCCAGAAAGCATAACATGAATGTCGCAGATATCGGCGATGCCGAATTAAACGCGCTTATCGGCAAAAACAAGGAGAACGTAATGATCATTGATGTGCGCGAGCCGTATGAATACGAAATAATCAGGTTCAAGGGTTCGCGCCTAATCCCCGTCCGCGAATTGTTGAGGGGGGAATTGAAACTGGAGCCGGGAACGATACCGGTTCTTGTCTGCCGGACCGGTTCGCGCAGCATGATCGCCGCCCGCAACCTGAGAGCCGCACCCGATTTGACGGTTTATAACCTTGAAGGCGGCATAGCGGAAAGCTACTGGAAGGGCAGCGGATTGCTTGAATACGGCAATAATGCTAAGATGATAAATAATTATTTTAGAGTTCATATATGATAGTCGAAAGGAAAATTTGGCCGGAATATTTTTACGCCGTCAAGGCGGGAAGAAAAAATTTTGAAGCGAGGCTGGCCGACTTCGAGGTAAACGAGGGGGATATTCTGCTGCTGCGCGAATGGGACCCGCTGACCAGGGAATATACCGGCAACGAACTCAAGAAGAAGGTCACCTACATCCAGCGCACCAAAGAAATGGCTTTTTTCACCCAGGATGAGGTTGAAAAATACGGCTACCAGATCATGTCTCTCAAGGATCCTGGCGAAAAAGACCTGGAAACGGGCAAGGAATGAGCCAAAAAGCTCAGCGCCTTTTTATCATATGAGCACCATCACAAAGGCTTTATTGCTATTTTCGGGAGGCCTTGATTCTATTTTGTCCGCTAAATTGCTTGCCTCACAGGACATCGAAACCGATTTGTTGTGTTTCAAATCGGATTTTTTTGATTGTGTAAAAGCCCGGGAAAGCGCCAAGGCCCTAAGCAAGCCTCTTATTGAAATGGATATTTCCGCCCCTTTGCGTGAATTGATGAAAAATCCCCCGAACGGCTATGGCAAGAACCTGAATCCCTGCATTGACTGCCATGGGTTGATATTCGGCCAGGCCGCCGCTCTTTTTAAATCAGGCGGATATGATATTTTAGCGACCGGCGAAGTCCTTGACCAGCGTCCGTTTTCCCAGAATCCGGCAGCACTGAAAAAAGTCGCCCAACTGGCCGGCTTGGAGATATTGCGGCCTTTATCGGCAAAACTGCTGCCCGAAACAAGCTATGAAACGAGCGGATTGGTAAAAAGGCATCGTTTGCTTGATATCAGCGGCAAAGGAAGAAAGCGGCAGATTGAATTGGCGGCCGAATACGGAATCAGCTCTTTTCCGTCTCCGGCCGGCGGCTGCCTTCTAACCGACGAAGCATTCAGCGAGAAAATGATCAAGCTGATGGATTATTGGCCTGATTTCACCAGCGGCGATATTGAGATTTTGAAAAGGGGCCGTAATTTTTGGGCAAAAATCGATTTAGGCCAGGCCAAAAACGAAAATGCCCTGATTATTGTAGCTCGCGACAAAGAGGAAAGCGAACTGCTTGAAGAACTGGCGCAAAAGTGCGATTTCGTGCTACAATTAAAAGAGGAAACAGGACCGACGGTTTTGGTTCGTTTGATTAATCCGAAAATTGATAATTTTACAAATGAATTTGAAATAAGCATACCCGATGATTTGACGCCGATTCTCCAGAATCTTCAGGAAAACGGCAGCATCGAAAATCAGCTGTTTTCCGCGGCGCTTTTAACCGGATATTATGCTCCGAAAACAAGGGGTAAAAAAGTAAAAATTAATATAAGGAATATTCAGCTTTACTAATATGAAGGAGGGTAATGTAATCAGCATAGTCGATAAAATTATACTGAATGGCATAAATCAGGGAGCCAGCGATATTCATATTGAACCGCTGAAAGACAAGATGATTATCCGCTACCGCATCGACGGTATTTTGAAGATGGTCAATACGGCCGACCATAAATTGATGGAATTGATCATCGCCCGCATAAAAATATTGTCCGGCATCGATACTACCGGATTGCCGCGCCCCCAGGAAGGAAAAATCAGGTTTACGACCAGCAATAAAGACGCCGATCTGAGGGTGTCGATTTTTCCGACTTCTTTGGGAGAATGCATAGTCATCCGCATTCTGGAAAACATCCAGATCAGGAGCAATTATACGGATCTCGGTTTTTCTGCCGAACAGTCGGAAACTTTATCGAACGTCATGATGAGGCCGCATGGCCTGATCTTGACGACCGGTCCGAACGGCAGCGGAAAATCAACCACGCTATTTACTATTTTGAACAGGATCAATAATCCGGAAAAGAGCATAGTAACCCTGGAAGATCCGGTCGAGCGGAAAATCGATATGGTCAGGCAGACCCAGGTTGATCCGGAGATCGGCCTGACATTCGCTTCGGGCTTGCGTTATCTCCTGCGCCAGGATCCGGACGTTATGATGGTCGGGGAAATCCGCGACCGGGAAACCGCACAGATCGCAGTCGAATCGGCTATTACCGGACATTTGGTCCTGGCGACAATCCATACCAATAATGCCGCCGGAGCGATCGTGCGTTTGATCAATATGAACATCGAGCCGTTCCTGATCGCATCCGCGCTTAAATTGATCACTGCCCAGAGGCTGGCCAGGGCGAATTGCCCGGATTGCCGGCAGAAAGAGGATACTCCCAAAGAACTGATAAAAAAGCTGGGTATTTACGAAGATGTGGAATTTTACAGCTCGGTCGGCTGTGAAAAATGCAACGAAAGAGGAGTTAAGGGAAGGGTCGGAATCCATGAAGTATTGCCGGTTACCAAGGATATCCAGGAGTTGATTTTAACCAGGCCTTCCGATTCGCAAATCAACCAACTGGCAAAGGAGCAGGGCATGAAAGACCTCAGGCAGGCAGCCATTGAAAAAGCCAGGGAAGGGCTGGTTAGCCTGAAAGAAGTCCTGCGTATTACCGCTTGACGCTGATTTAACATTAATATAAGATGAAGGCGATAATTAATCTAAAAATATGTACGCATTTTATTTGATTCTAGCGGTCATTGCCGTATTGATCGGCATATTGGTCGCTATGTACAACGGCTTGGTCCGCCTGAAAAACAGGGTGGATGAAGCCTGGAGCGATATTGATGTCCAGCTTAAAAGGCGCTATGACTTGATCCCCAACCTGGTTGAAACCGTCAAGGGTTATGCCGCCCATGAAAAGGAAACATTCGAAAAGGTTATCCAGGCCAGAAACGCCGCCATGCAGGCCGGTTCGGCCCAGGAGAAGGCCCAAGCCGAGAACGCCCTGTCCGCTACGCTTAAATCGATTTTTGCCCTGGCCGAGGCTTACCCCGACTTGAAGGCCAACCAGAATTTTCTTGAACTGCAGAGGGAGCTGACCGATACCGAGGATAAAATACAAGCCTCGAGGAGATTCTACAACGGCAACGTCCGCGACTTTAACACCAAGATCGAGATGGTCCCCTACAATTTCTTCGCCGGCATTCTCGGTTTTAAGAAAAGGGAATTTTTCGAGATCGAAGAGCCGAAAGAAAGGGAAGCCGTGCAGGTCAAATTTTAGCAAGCACAAATTATCGCAAAATTTTTGGCAGATTAACACAAAAATACTTCAACAAATCGGATCTCTTGAGGTCCGATTTTTGCTGCTATAAAATATTGACAAAATTGATTGTTTTAGCTATGATTTAAAATCTCACATTTGCAAAGGGGGAAATGCATGTTCTTCGAAAAAATATTGGAATTATATTACGCCAAGCCAGGCATCCGCCAGCTTCTTGGCATAATCACCCTTTTTTCATTATTAATAATTCAAATCGAGCTTATTGCAAATGAAACCGCCGGCCTTACTCACTTATGCCGCGATCAGATTAATGCAATCAGCGGGAACGTGAAGCCGACTGATTTGGTGGGCTTATTTGGAGCATTGTATTATTTGTTGTCAAGCTTGTTGAAAATATTAATGATATTCGGGCAGGATCTTGATAGGGATTACTATTACTATATCTTTGCGATTTATTTCCTTTACTTGCTGACAATCTTTATTACGGTTTTTATGTTGTTGCAGCACGCTGACTTGTTTCAAGTAGAGCCTTATCAATATTCATTGTTGACTAAATATTTAGCGCCTATCATGGCGTTCGGCTATCCTTTGGCAGACATTATTGATTTTGTCATGGATGGAAAGAAACGATTTTTTCAACAG
>CAZAFZ010000013.1:0-11073 GCA_964484745.1 uncultured Gammaproteobacteria bacterium
CAGCTTGGGCCGGGCCGCCGGAAGAATCTCCAACCGGTACGGCCTGCCCTTCTTTTTTGATCAGTTTGGAAATTATATCCCTGATCTTCTCCGGATCGGGCACATCGTCGAAATGGAATCTCTGGCTTTCTCCTGCCGTCTGGATAAAAACATCGCCGAAATTCAGAACAGTCTGAAAGATGCCGTGAACTTCGCTGGTTACATCCTGAACGCGGTCAAGGCGCTGTTCGGAAATCACCCGCGAGAAGAAACCGTGCTGCTTGATGTCGATAATCCGTTCGGAAGTGATTATCCAAACGTCCAGATAAAAATCAATGAAGGAAAAAAAGAAAATCAGCCAAATAAAAAGGTAATATATGCTGCTCCCGACCACTATCAGCGGATAAGACAGCTCTCCTTCAAGCATATTCGGAAAAATGCTGATAGCTACCAGGAAGAACACAAATGAAATAATTATCAAAAAAAGGAAAAAAAGCACCTTCTTGAACAAAATGAAACTGTCGCGCCTTATTACGCGGATTATTTCTTCACCGGGAATTTGGTTGGGAAGCCGGTATTTTTCCAGCATAATTTATTTAATATGTTCCGCTGCCGCCCCTTTTACGGGCCGGACATAAAAGAAAATTACAATTTATCAAAAAATATTTCCAATATTGTTACCTGCCTGCTCCAATCAATGCCTAAAATATAATAGCAAGAAGCTATCAGCATTGATGCTGAAATAATCAAAAAAATAGCGGTGGCCAAATATGTCGAAACGGTTTTATAGCCGTATTTAAGCATGTGGTAAAGAGCTACAACGCAAAAAAACAGCCAGATAAAAATTAAAGCCAGGTAGATGAACAGCAGATAATAAAGTGGAAAGCTCATAGCGTTATGTTGGCTTTTCCCGGGCCTTGCCCTTCTTGAGGTGTTTATAGGCTATGTCCGTGACTATCCGCCCGCGCGAGCTGCGGTCTAAAAAGCCGATTTGCATCAGATAAGGCTCGAAAATATCTTCAATGGTCGACATGTCTTCTCCGGTCGCTGCGGCAATCGCATTCAGGCCGACCGGGCCGCCATTGAATTTATCGATAATGGCGGAGAGGATCTTTCTGTCCACCCAATCCAGCCCCAATTCATCGACCTCCAGCATGTCAAAGGCCTGCAGGCAGTTGTTCCTGTCGACACTGCCGTCAGAACGGACTTCACAGTAATCCCTGACCCGCTTTAGCAGGCGGTTAGCGATCCTGGGCGTGCGCCTGGCGCGGCCGGCTATCAAATGGGCCGATTCATCGTCGATATCGACGCCTAATATTCCGGCGCTTCTAAGTATGATGCTCCTGATCTCTTCGGGGCGGTAAAAATCCAGGTGGTATACCATGCCGAAACGGTCCCTGAGGGGAGCGGACAGCAAGCTGGCCTTGGTGGTCGCGCCGACAATGGTGAACTTGGGCAAATTCAAGCGCAGCGTCCTGGCTGACGGCCCCTTGCCGATAATAATATCAAGGGCATAATCTTCCATGGCGGGATATAAAATTTCTTCGATTGCCCGATTCAAGCGGTGGATCTCATCAATGAACAGTACATCCCCTTCATTCAGATTGGTAAGGATGGCCGCCAAATCACCGGCTTTTTCAACTGCCGGTCCGGACGTTATCCTGATATTGGCTCGCAATTCGTTGGCGATAATATGGGCCAAGGTGGTTTTACCCAGTCCGGGAGCTCCATACAGCAAAACATGCTCTATCGGCTCGCCCCGTTTCTGGGCGGCTTTGATCAGAATCGAAATATTATCCTTGATTTTTTCCTGCCCCACATATTCATCAAGGCGCTTCGGCCGCAAAGCGGAATCAAAAACGCTTTCTTCGCCTTGTTCCTGCGCCGATACAATTCGGTTTCTGTCGATTTCGCTCATATATGTAAACAAAAAAATATTGTTTTGCCAAACACTTAGTTATCTTCCGGATTAATGGATTTTTGCCGCCCTTGCGGCGCTTGGTATATGAAAAGTTATTTTCTCTTCAAGGTTTTTGCTACAACATGCTTTAAGTCATCCGGAAAATCGGCCTCCAGAATCCATTTCATGAATTTCGGGTCGATCTTGGCGACTTTGTTGAGCGGTATATCTTTGTAGCGGGAAAAGGCGAAATACGCCCTGCCGTCGTTCCAATAAAGCCTTCTGGTGGCGGTGCCGTAGGCTTTTTCCGGGTCCCTGATTTTATGGATTTCCTTGATAAAATCGATATCGTTGATCTCGCTGTATTTATTGATTTGCCGCTCAAGTATTTCCAGGGTTGCTTCCGCATCGACTTGTCCGGTATTCAAATTCGGCCGGCTCGGCCTTTCCCTGTGGCAATAATGCTTGTAAGCATAAGACAAGGTTCTGGGCTCCATGTATTGCATTATCAATTTGGTGTCGATTATTTTGTCGGCCGGATATTCGAAATCAATACCGACTCTGACGAATTCCCTGCGCAGGATAGGTAGGTCAAAATTCGCAATATTGAAACCGCTATAATAGCAATCACGCAAAATTTCCCAGAGATCCCCGGCTTTTTCGCGAAAACTTGGATTCCCCTTAACTGCCTTATTGGTTATTCCGTGGATTTCGGAAGCTTCTTTGGAAATCTCCATCTCGGGATCAAGGTAAAGATCATCGCTCATCCGGCGCCCGTTTGGAAAAATTTTGATATAGGCAATCTCAATAATTCGGTCTATGCTCAAAGCCGGTCCGGTAGTTTCGATATCGAGAATTACCAAAGGCTTTTTTAATTTTAGCTTTTTAGCTAAATTTAATTTTTTTTTCATTTCTTAGAACCATATTTATATCAATGCATGAAATATTTGTCTAAATATTATCATTAACCCCTTTATTTTTCAATATATCAAGGCATGCTTATTTAATCTCAAAAATCGCTTGCTTTTTAAAATAGCCCCTTTTTGAAGGGGCTATTTTATTTGATGCTAGTATTTTCTGGATTGGTAGTTGTTGCGGTTGAAGTTCGGCTTTTCCGGCCTGGGCAGCGCCTCTTTTACTACGATCGTCCTGCCGTCATATTCTTGGTTATTGTACATTTCAATCGCTTGATTTGCGCTTTCTGCATCTTCATATTCGATAAAGCCGAAACCCTTTGACCTTCCGGTTGCCCTGTCCTTAATGATTACCGCGGACAGCAGCTTGCCGGCCCTTGAGAAATCTTCCATGAGCTTTTCTTCGGTTGTCCCGAAAGAAAGACCGCCCACAAATAATTTTTTTGCCATATTTTTCGCCAATGTTATTTTATTCTGTAAGTCGACCTTTCTCATTTTTCTGACTTGGCTAATGTTTGAACATTAGAACATAACCTTTTTAATACTGCTCTTTTTAAGGCGAGAAAATATGAGCTAACTTACATGCTGGAATTATAGTATACAATATAAATTTTGTAAAGCCTCGGGGATTTTCAATCGGCCCGATGGCAGAGCCGTTAGCGGGGCGTATTTTCGCGCAATATCTCGATCCAAAGCCGGCTATGGCTGAAGGATATCTTCTGACCTGCCGCCGATTGATATGACCACTTCGTTCACCGAAGAAAACTGCTGCAGTGTTTCGGTGATTTGCGAACGGATCGCTGTTACGCGGCATGAACCGGCGACTCCCCTATCGAGCATCTCGCTCAAATCTGCTCTGGCTAACCCGTTTTCAATGGTCAATTTTTGGATTGAGACACCGGGATTAATGCTGGTTGTATAGCCGTCATTGGATTCCAGGGCGTTCGGGCCCGCCAGCAGCTCCTCGAGCGCCACTCTGGCCGGCGCTGAAGTTTTTGCGATCCGTCTTTCTGCCGGAAAAATCTTGCCGCAATCAAGCATCGCCGGATCAAGTTTTGAATTTTGGAAATATACTTTTACGGTCATGTCTGCAACATCCTTAAAAGCAACCGGAATGGAAACTTTATCTGTTTCGCTTCCGTCTTTAGCCGCATAAGCAAACATCTCTATCGTTCCGCCGCTCGTTTGCGGCCTGGCATAATTGGCGCTTATTTCAAAAGGCCCGAACTGTCCTGCGCCGGAGCTGTCCGCCATTGCAAAATTTTCCGCCAAAACACTGCCGCTATCGTCAATTATCCGATAATTTAAATTGCTCTCAAAAACCCGGGCGCGGCCTTTTATCAGCGCGGGCAAACCGATTTCCTGGTTTGGAATCGGATATTCAACGATAATATTCGCCGCTTCGGTTTCGCTTTGTCTATCCTGCCCGCCATTAATATCGTCGGCATTATTTCCCTTATCCTGCCTTTGGCTGGCTGGCAAGCTGCAAACACCGCTTTTATCAGCCGCGCATTCCGATAAATTATTATTGCCGGGCACGGCGGTAGCAACAAAAAAAATCACTGAAATCGCCGCTAAAACGCTTGCGGTACTTATTATGGCTATGATCGCAGAAATATATTTCATAAATCTTCATTCATAATATACCAAAACATCTTTCTTTAATCAATAAAAAACGGACAAATTAATGCCCGTAAAAGAACGTTCCAATGCAAAAATTTCACCTGGTAACGCCCGGAAAAAAATATGCCAACAATAAGATTGCGATCGCTGAAATTAAGAAGAAAAGCGCCAAACCCTTAAAGCCTTTCCAGGTAAAATGGACTTCGCTCATTTGTCCTCCTTTATTCAAATAATTTATTCGATATTTGAATATAGCATAAATCATAAATTTCATCAAGCGCTTATTTTAACGGCGCTTATTTTCTCTTGTTTTATTCATTATGCCGTTATTTTCCCTTAACAAATATTTTGCGTTTTTTTGACTCAGCGCGGATATCATGTTAATCTTATTACCGAATAATTTTAAACTTCATAAAAAAGGGAGGGGCGATGCCCAGAATCGTTCCGGTTTATTGCCATGTTTGCCAGAATCTTTTAGTTGGCGGGGCATGCCCAAAGGGCTGTTCCAGCGACCCTGAATGGCTGGGAAAACAAAGGATGACCTGCGTTTGCTGCAAGCAGGCGACAAATGACAAGGGAGAATGCGAGAACTGCGGATATGAAGACTAATGGGGGGCATGTGATGGCAAGCACAAAAACAGACAAGGGCAACGTTCTTTTCAATTTATCGATTGAAATTGGCAGTGATGAAAAAAGATTTGCTGACGGAATATTCGGCCGGGCGGTAGACCAAATCGAAAAACTTGGCTTGGCAATCAACTGGGCGAAAAATATGCTCGCGGGTGAATGGCATGTCCTCAGTGACGGGACCTTGGTCAGGGGACATGCGGACCGGCTTGAATCAGAATGCGCCAGTATCGATGTCTCGGAAAACATGCTGCCGATAAAATTAATCAGCGAAATTATGGAAAAACAGGGCGAACCTAGCGAATACGGCATCTTTGCCCATAATATTGCCGACTATATCAAGCATGACGGAAAAAAATTTTATATCGGCAGCATCAGATGGGCGCATGAAATTGTAGCTCGGAGTAATAAACTTTGGGAATGAATCTCGGCATGCAGGCTTTAAAAATCTATCCGCCCGGAAATTTTCCGGGCTTTTTTAACGCCTCCTTCAGCCAATAAGTATAATTTTCAGGGTGGCTGGCAATATCCTTTCTTAATGCCGCCGGCTTGATCCATTTCCAGCCTTGAGCTTCTTTTAGGTTTAAATTCGGCATCCCGTCATGAAAACCGATATATAAATGGTCGAATTCATGCTCGATAAGCCCGTTATCCAGTTCGGCATTATAAATGAACGAACCGGCATGCTCCAAGCCGCAGTCAAAACCCATTTCCTCCTGCAATCTTCTATGCGCCGCGGCAGCGGTTTCTTCCCCGGCCCTTGGATGGCTGCAGCAAGTATTGGACCATAAACCTCCCGAATGGTATTTTTTCACAGCTCTTTTCTGCAGCATCAATTCTCCCTTGGTATTGAATATGAAAATCGAAAAAGCGCGGTGCAATTTCCCGTTCCGATGTGCTGCAAGCTTTTCCTCCAATCCGATCTCCCTATCATTCTCATCGACTAAAATAATTTTTTCCTGCATATATTTAATTATTATCAGTTTAAAAAATCTCCTCAAATATTTCAAGCATAAAATAAAACAAGCCAAAAAGCTTGCCTTCTGAAAGGTTGAATTTTTATACGGATTTATTGCGCCTGCATCGGAGGAACCGTAGGCGGGGTCTGAGGCGGTTCTGGCCGGGGACCGGAAGGCTTTTCTCCGGAGTCTTCAGGCTTGGCGGATTCCTTATGATACGTTGAAACGCCGACCAAACTGTAGATGCCGCACCAGCCCAAAAAGCCTGTTACTAATATTATCAAGGCGATAATTAACAATACAGTGCCGACAACGCCCGTAATCATGCCTGCAAAAAACAAATATCCAATCGCTAATGCCAGCACGATCCTTATGGCGCGATCGGTCATGCTTAAATTCTTTTTCATGTTATCACCCCCTTTCCTATCGGCTGCTTAACCGTATTCTTATATTTATTTTAGCAAAAAAGCAGTCAAATTAAAACATTATCAAGATTTGAAATTGTTCCGAATTATCCATAAAATAAACACAAGAAATTATATTATTCATTTTATCCGCTAAAATAACTTGAATATGAGCAATATTAATCGCTTGCCTGAGCCTGATGAGAAGAAAGCGGTGATGATTCGCCTGAGTTAAAAAACGTTGCGATTGATTTTAGGAGCTACTGATAAAACCGTCCGAAAACTAAGCGGCCCTTTCGGATAGGACGATTTCAGGTTTTTCTAGTCAAATCCAGCGCCTGACTTTATTTTTATAATCAACATATTTCTTACCAAAAACAACTTCCAAATTCCTTTCCTCGATGGGTATAAATAAATTTTGCATAAAAACCATGAAAATAAACGGGAAAATAAAAGTTGCCGCCGAACCTAAAAAAATCGATGCTCCCAGCAGAATTGCCGTCATTCCCAAATACATCGGATGGCGGCTGATACGAAACGGACCGGAAATAATAAGCTTAGATGGTTTTTCATTCGGCTTGACCGTTGTTCTCTCTTTTTTAAAAACTTTGTCCGCCCCAAGGTTTAAAACAATACCGAAAAATATCAATATCCAGCCAAGCAGATTATAGGGAGGATGAACGATTTTAATAACGGGGAAAATAAAATGCGCACCGATAATCAAGGCCAGGCAAATAAGAAAGTATCTCGGCGGCAACAGATTATTTTTCATTGTTTTTCATTAACATAATACCATGAAAAACGCACCAGGGAATATAAAATGAAACAATCGCGACAATTAAGCGATATAAATACAAATTGTAATATTTAAAAGGATATACACATAAAACAACCGTGGCCAAAACAAATCCCCTTATAAAAAATGATATCGGACTGACGCTTCTTTGGCCTAAAAAAATTTTTTGAATAAATTCGCGTAAATTGAAATTTTTGTAAAATATGGATTTAAAATTACTTCCTTGGCGTTTTAAAGAAAAACGATAAAGCCGTCGGACAATAAAAAACCGCCAAAAAAATATTAAAATAATTAAAAAACTCAAAAGCATATTATTCTCGCGGGCGCGCCGCAAAATGCCGGCGCCAGCAAAAAAAATAATTTTATAATTGCTCGCGGTTTTTCATAATACTTTTATTTAATAATTTTTTTCTTCACTACCCACCCGCCACCGATAAGCGCGGCTAAAAGTAAGCTCCAAAAAGCATAGTTTAAACCGGAGGTGTTGTTTTCTTGTAAATTGTTTATGGACCGGTTGCCGACAAATTCCTGCCAATTGGCGCGCTCGTTTGCTATATCAAATCCTGTCTCGGCTGAAAATCCGTTTTTGTCAGCAGTAACTGTTTCTCCGCTTGTTACTGCAAGTTTTGAGCCATTTGACCGGCTGGTGTATTGCACCTCGCCCTCAATCACTTTGATGGTAGAATTGACGCCGTCGTCTTCCAGCATAAAGATAGTGCCTTTGATGCCAGCCACGGCCTGATTCATGATTATATTCATTGTCCCATCCTTGATCATCTTTTTAACATTGACCCAGACTTTACCGGCGAGAAGCGAAAGTTTGCTTTCCTTTTCCGGCGGCGTGTCCAAAACCACGGTTGTAAAAGGCTTCATGCAAAAAGTGGTCATATCGGCAAAACTGATAATGGCTGTGCTGTCGCTTTCGGTTTTGATGATATTGCCGGTTTCCAAAACCATATCCATTTCAGCCGGATGAAGATCGCTTGGATCATTTCCCGGAGCAACTGTCACTTCGCCGGAAAAATCAACAAAGCGCGCGCCGGAATCGCGGGCGCTTGCCAGGGAAATAGGGTTGGGCAATCGCCAGTTTACCCGGGCGGGATTGATGCCGCACACGTCCCCGGCTATTTCTTTTTTATCTTCGGCAGGCGCATCTTTCGCCGTCACCGCGCCTGATTGATAATCGTAAATAAAAGTAATATATCCGCTGGGTAATGCGCCAAGACCGGCGTTAAACCGCAAATGAAGCTGTTCGCCGCTGGTTCCCTGGGGCACGCTCCAATCAATAGTTTTACTATCTTTAAATTCCTTGCTTTTTTCCAAAAGGCCCCTAACAGAAGCATTACCTATTAACTGCCATTGGCCGACTTCCGTATCCGGCGCGATCACTTTGCCCGCGCTTAAAGAGCTGTCATTGTCCGAATTAATAGCCGCCTCACAGGCGCTGGTTTGTTTAAGCGAGGCCTCAAGCAATATCGATAAATTCTGTCCAGGCATAAGCGTTTCCGGCAAGGCGGACCACTTGCCAATTGCTTGATAAGAAGCATCGCATTCGCCCGCGCGTGCTCCCCAAATAATTTGCGCGCCTGATTGGTCAATGGTCATATTCGGATTGGAACACAAAGCACTGCTTTCGCATAAAAAAGTCCTGTCAATTGTTTCTTTAAGCACCCAGCGGTCTTTAGTTTCCGGTTGCGACTCGGCGTGCGCCAATAATACATTAAACGGCGCGATCAAAAAAACGGCAACAATTAATATCGCCCTAAACATGCTGAAATTATTAGTTGTTTTTTGGAGTGAATTATTTGCCATAATTTTATCTTATTAAATCATTTCGCCAAAGGCGGACAGGCAAGCGATATTATTTTAATGATAATTTATCAACGGATACGCTCAACGCGTCCGCGATTTTTTTGACTGTATCAATCGTGGTATTGGGAGCCGCCCCCGCCTCTGTTTCTGCAAAGGCATGAAAGGCCAAATCCGCCTTTTTTGAAAGCTGATCTTGTGAAATGCCGAGCTTGTTTCGATATTTCTTCATATAGACCCCGATTGTGGATTTTTCTTTTGTCATATTCGTATAATTTTACTATACCAAAAATTATTAAAGACACCAACCAAGCCGAAAAATACGCTCAACAAGAAAATCCCGAAAGGATTCGGGATTTTCTCAAAAAGATTGGTTCGAACTTCCGCATTGCCGACCGCACGCCCTTTTGCGATTTCAAAAATTCCTTTCAAATTGCGGAAAAATACCATGCCGAGGCGCTTTGCGCCGAGGCAACTTCTTACGATTTCACAAAAAGTGAAAATTGGCGGTGGGACTGGGATTTGAACCCAGGGTACCCGTTAAGATACACCGCATTTCGAGTGCGGCGCCTTCAACCACTCAGCCATCCCACCATTAATAAATATTTTCTTGCTTGTAAATTGAGGCTTGGGAAAAACCCTTCCTTTGTCATTCCCGCCTGTGCGGGAATGACAAATCGGAAAACAATGTATAGTTATTCTCAAGTCTCAAATTCTTAATTCTTTCAAAAGATTCCTCATTTTTCCTCCAGAAAAATTTCGGGTCGCTCACTCATATTTATCCCGCGCATGCTGGGATGTTCCCGCTTCTTACTTTTTCTTTCTCCTTCTGGCTTCGTATCTTCTTTCATTGGACTTATATCCCGTATCTTCGGACCAAATCAGAAAAAACCTTTTCTGAAATCCTCCTTTGACCGACATTTCTTCTTTGCGTGATTTTTTTACCGCATAATCGGAAATCTTGAAATGCTTTTTTATTTCATCCAGTACATCTAAAATATCTCCCAATTCGCTGATAATTTCCTTCTTGCCCATGGCATTCATTAGTCCGCTAGCTTCTTCCCCGGCCTTTTTTAAAAGCTCTGTTTCAAATTCCTCTTCCTCCATCCTTCTGATCTCGAAGCTGCCGCCGGATTTTATTATTTTATCCGGAATCTTATCGCGGACCAGCTTATTATAATATATCTTTTTCATAATAATATCTTTAATCAATTTTTGAATGCTATCCAAAAAATAGAAAAATCAAAAAATCACACTTTTCAATATTGAATCTTTGAACTTCCCGCAAAGCGATGCGGTAAATTTTTAATATTTTAATGATTTAGCGGTATTTAAAAATCAAAAAAATTTATTCTTTCCATCTTTTAATCTTTTCTTATAACTCTGCGCTCTGAACTTTATAGCTTTCAACTTTACGTAACGTACATTCAGCTTTTCGCGTTTTGCGCTACGCGTTACGAGTTGCGCGATTCTTGACTTTCGGGCTTGCAACTAAATTTTTATTATTCTAAATTGCCCTTCCTTCAAATCTCCCAGTTTAACCTCCCCGATCCTCACCCTCTGCAAATCGTCAACATCATATCCCAACGCCTTGAACATCCTCCTGATCTGCCGCTTCTTGCCTCCGGTTAAAACGACATTGAATTTATAATTGCCTAAATATCGGATTAATTTTGCCTTCACGGCCCCATCTCCCTCCCCGATATCAATTCCGGAAATGAATGATTTTAATATTCCATTAACTTCGCTTCTTGGCCCCAGCCTCTTACTCCTAACTTCAACTACATATTCTTTTTCATGCCCGAATTTCGGGTGGGTCATCTGATAAACGCATTCACCGTCATTGGTCAATATTAACAGGCCGCGGCTGTTTTTGTCCAGCCGGCCGGCAATCTTCAATTCCTTCAGGGGTAAACCGCCGTTTTTCAGCAGATCAAATGCATTTTTCTCGCCCTTGAACGTCCTTGAAGTGGAAACATATCCTAACGGCTTGTTCAAGGAGATATAAATTTTTTTAACAGTCTGGCGCAGCCTCCTTTTGCCGACTTCAATAATTTCACTG
>CAZAFZ010000014.1:0-11027 GCA_964484745.1 uncultured Gammaproteobacteria bacterium
CCAGCTTACTTTTATCGTAAATAGAAGGTATGATGGCTTCCTGCATGTTTTTTAGCCCTTGGATATAGTGTCCCCTGGTCGGTTCAGCGCTGACGATTTTAATATTCGGGTTCATATTTTTCAAAAATTGCCCGACGCCCATCAGGGTGCCCGAAGTTCCGATAGCCGCTACAAAATAATCGATCTGGCCCTTCATTTGCTGCCAGATTTCTATGGCAGTCGTTTCGTAATGGGCCAGGATATTGTTGTTATTGGAAAACTGATCAGGGGTATAATATTTTTCCGGCTCGGACGCAACCAGCTCTTTTACTTTTCTGATGGCTCCATCGGTCCCTTGCTCGCCCGGAGTCAAGATAATTTTTGCTCCAAAGGCCGCGATCATTTTTCTGCGTTCCGGTGAAACCGCCTCGCTCATCGCTATTTCTGCCCGGTAGCCCTTGATCGCCGCGATCATTGCCAGCGCGATGCCTGTATTGCCAGAAGTCGCTTCAATGATGGTTTTTTCCGCAGACAGCTTTTTTTCCTTTTCCGCTTGCTCGATCATTTTTAAAGCAATTCTATCCTTAATGCTGCCTCCCGGGTTGGTTCCCTCCAGCTTGGCGAAAATATCAACATTGTGGCCTGGATTAAGCCTGTTAATTTTTACAATCGGAGTATTGCCGATCGTTTCTAAGATATTGCCGTAAACCATATGCATTATAAGCTTCTTAAGACAGGGGCTTTTGCTAAATTTAGAATATCATATATTCAAAAAAACCTCGATTTAAATCGAAGAATAATACCAGTGCTTTTTAATCCGGATAACGTAATTTATAAGAGATATGATAGAATGAATGGGAAGGAATGTCAACAATAAATCACAAAAAGCCGAAAAAGGATTAAAATATTAAGTTTGTTGATATCATTTGACAAAGTTTAATATTATTGCTAAAATAAAAAAAATTTTTAGTTTAATTTTGTTGGTTCATTAAAACAAATCATAAAGCAAAAAATCTGCGTTAAGCGGCTTGCTTAAGCAAACCAGGGGGGAATAAAGTCATGGCAGCAAAATTATGGCGACTATTATGCGCTATTTTCGACGCGGCAACATGGTTAAGGTGGCTTGCGCAAAAGCCTCTTATGGAAGTGGCCTTTATAACAAACATGCGCGACGACGTCGATCGCAAAATTTTTTTAGGCACGCATAAGCCGCAAGGCGGCCATTTTAATGGGCCAAGGTATCGTTTTTGCGGCATAATTGGCCGTACCAGGTCGATTGACAGCACCGCCCCCGATTTGGTGACAATAGGCGGAAGAAAGAATGCAAAGCTGCAATTTTTAGCTGCAACCAAATGGGCAGTTGATCGTGGAGCCAGAGTAATATTGCTGGCTGCCGGAACGAAACGGCTGTTCAATGACGGAAAAATTTTGCAGGAACGATTTCCCGGGACCATTTTTACTATCGGTGACAACGGAACGATGCTGCTCCTGCAAAAGCAAGCATTGGATGCCCTGGAAAATAGCGGCCTAGAACCTATGCGGTCAGCCATTGCCGTTTTAGGCCCTTATGGATTTTTGGGGAAGATGATGGTTGGGTCGTTAAGGGAACGGGGCTACCGAGTTATAGGATTAGGCAGAAGCAAAGGAGCCCTTAGAAGAATATCCGACGAATTCGGCATTGATGTTTATGTTTCGTTTGCGGAAATGGGCAAGGTTGATGCAGTAATCGCCTGCACCCATTCAGATGGCGCACGTTTGACCATAGATACCGTGGAAACCATACGCAAGCCCGGCCGCAAGCTTTTGGTTGTTGACGTGGCCGAGCCCTCCAACCTGGTCCAAGAGGAATATGTCAAGTGCAGGGACCGGGTTATCAGGCTGGACGCGGGGAATGCCTATAACCCAAGACTGAAATATGTCTTGGGGGCAATATCATATCGAATGTTCCGCTTGGGCCGGAACATAACCTTTGGCTGTTTTGCCGAAGCAATAGCATTGGCAAGCGCGGTTAGGAGGGGCGAAGACGTTTCCCGGCATAATTGGCTTGAAGTCAGTGAAAATAATTTAGAGGTCATTGCCCGGCTGTTTGCGGAAGACGGATTTGTCTGCCCTCCGCCAAGCTGTTTTTACAAACGGGTGGAGTCTTTCAGCCTTTTATATGTCCAGAATGCAGAAATTATGGAATGGATAAGAGAAACGCAACAGCAGTTTGTTGCGTAATAATGGGGACGTAGACATTCGTCCCCATTTCAAGTCAACTCGAAGGAGTCTTGCAATGGCAGGGAAAAACGTCCATGAATACATAGTTGTTGGTTCAGGTCCCGGGGGAGCAACAATAGCCCGGGAGCTGGCTAAAGCTGGCAAAATCGTCCTGATCGTTGAGGCAGGCAAAGAAGTAAATAATGAGCACTTGGGCAGTTTTTGGAGCCAGGTCGTATACCCCGGTTATTACAAGAAGTTCGCTGTCTTTAACCTTTCCAGGGAGGGAGCCACCGTTTATTGCACAGAAAATTTCGGCGGAACATCGGTTGTTTCTTCCGGCAACATGGTGAGGAGCCTTGAAGCGAAGCTGCTTTCCTGCGGCATCAAAATTGATGAATATTTTATGTTTGCCGAGGCGGAAACAAAAATGGAGCCTGTACCCGGCCATTTCATAATCGGCGGAACAAAAGCAATCGGCAAAGCTGCAAAAGCGATTGGCATTGATATGAAGCCGATGCCTAAAGGCGTCCGGCCGGACAGGAAATGCGATAGCTGCGGCGAATGCGTTTTGGGTTGTCGGCGGGGGCACAAATGGGATGCTCGTGGCCTTCTGGATGATGCTAAAATGTTCGGAGCACAGATTTTAGGAGAAACCAGAGTTGAGCAAGTTTTATGGGGGGACGGCGTTCAAGCCGAAGGAGTTGTGGCAAAAAACAAGTTCGGGGAGCGGCACCGGATAATGGCTGAAAACGTGATATTATCTGCGGGCGGCCTTGGAACTCCGGCTATCTTGCGCAGATCGGGCATAGAAGCGGGTCAAGGATTGTTTGTGGATTTTTTTAACACGACATGCGGCCTGCTTGATGCAAAGAAAGGTTTTCAGGGAAAAAACATTACTATGGGCTTGATGGCCGAACTCAAGGATCAAGGATTCATTTTATCGCCCTTTTTAGACCATTGGTCGCAGCAGATGCTGCTTTGCCCGCCAGGGTGGAATTTATGGAGAAAAACAGGAAGATACGCACAGCTTGGTATTATGGCCAAGATTGCAGATGAACGATGTGGCGAGGTTTTTGCCAGCGGGGCATTCTCCAAATATCCGACCAAGGCGGACCTGGAAAAGCTGAAGGCAGGAGCCGAATTAGCAGCTAAAATTTTGAGTAAAGCCGGCGCCGATTCCATTATCACCTCCAGCCATCCAAGGGGCGCCCATCCGGGCGGAACAGCCGCCATTGGAGAAGTGGTTGATGAAAATCTGAGAGTCTTGGGCGTTAAAAATCTTTATGTCTGCGATGCTAGCGTTTTTCCGGAAGCGCCCGGCAAGCCGCCCATTTTAGCGATCATTGCCATAGCCAAGTATTTGGCCGTGAATCTTTTGGCATAATTTATTAAATTTATAAGAGGTCTTTTAGGCCTCTTTTTACGTTTTAAACCAAGCATTATTTTGACCAGAATAACAAATATATAGTAAAATTAAAACATGAATTATTTTACAGCATCATCATTGATTATCGGGATTACGACTGTGGCCCTGGGCGTGTTTATTTTGTGGAAAGGAAAAAAAACTAAGTCCAACATAATTTGGTCAATTTTTTGTTTCGCAGTATCTATTTGGGGTCTTGGGAGCCTGGGAGTGGGTTTTTCGGAAGATGCTAATAGCGCCTTGCTGTGGTGGAAGTTTGCATACTTGGGGATAATATTTATTCCGGTGCTATATTATCATTTCATCCATGATTTTTTATTGGTGCGGACAAAATTATTTCTCATCCTGTTTTATTTATATGGATTAGTTTTTTTAATTTTCAATTTTACCCCGCTTGATTTTTTGTTTTTTAACATTAACAACTTATCATTATTTTTCGGATCGATTTATTTTGTTTTTCCTCCAACCCCGCTATTTTTATTTTTTGTTTTTTCCTGGTTTGGGATAATCATTTATAGCCATGTAGAGCTTATCGTGGAATACAGAAAATCCGCAGGTGCCAGGAGGGAGCAGATAAAATATTTTTTTGTCGCCATGGCTCCGGCTTTTGCCGGCGGAGCAACCTGCTACCTGCCCTGTTTTGGCATTGAGGTATATCCATATTTCATGATAACCGTGCCCCTTTACCCGTTTATAATCACCTATACGATATTCAGGCATCGGCTCATGGACATTAAACTGGTAATGCGGCGATCAACAATATTTTTTGCTTCGCTTTTTACCGTACTTTCGGTGGCGCTGGGGGCGCAAAGACTTTTTGTGCTTATTGCGCCCGGGAACGAGCTGATTGCCAATTTTTTACTGCTGACAATTTCTGTTGTCGCTTTTCCGCATGTCAGGGATTATTATTTCGGTATCGCTAATCAATACTTCTTTTCATCGCTTTATGATTCAAGGAAGGTTATTGCCGATATAAGCGAAAAATTGAGAGCAACCCTTGATATTGTCAGAATTTATGCCCACATCAGCGAAACCATATCGTCCACTTTCCATAGCAAATTCGTCGTAATACTCGAATATGACAACATCAAGAAAGAATATAATGTTCAAGGTCATTGTGGCTTTTCGGTCGATAAAAAAATCTTATCAGCGGCCGAGGGAATAAATGAGGCATTTTTGATTTATAATATCCCGATTGTCCTTGAGGAACTAGCAGGAGAAAGGCATATAGCCAAAGAAACATTGGCAGTGCTGACCGGCGCCGGAATTGAATTGATAGCCCCGCTCAATGTTAAAGATAAAAGCATAGGATTGATCTTGCTTGGCCAAAAGGAATCCCGCGACATGTATAATAATGAAGATATTCAAGTCTTGGAAATTATTTGCGCCCAATCCGCTATCGCCATTGAGAATGCCTTGCTATACAAGGAAACCAAGGATTTCAGCGTTAAGCTGGAAGCAGAAGTCAGAAGGGCGACGGACGAATTGAGGCTGGCCAACGATGAGCTGCGCAAGCTGGATCAGACCAAAAGCGAATTCATTTCCATCGCTTCCCATCAGCTCAGAACCCCCCTGACCATAATCAAGGGCTATATCTCAATGCTGCTTGAAGAGAGCTTCGGGGAGGTTGAAGAAAGGCAAAAGGCGCCGCTCTATAAAGTATATGAATCAAACGAGCGCCTGATCCGCTTGGTTGAAAATCTGCTGAATATTTCCAGGATCGAGTCCGGCAGGATCCAATATAGGTTTGAAGCTTTTAATCTGGAAGCCTTGGCTGAAAACACCTACAACGAACTGATCGGATTTGCCGCCAAGAAGGGCATTAAGGGAGAATATAAAAAACCGAAAGAGCATTTGCCTCCGGTAGTGGCCGATTCGGATAAGATCAAAGAGGTAATCTCCAATTTGATCGATAATTCGATCAAATATACCAAAAAGGGGACGATCACGGTTTCCCTCGAAAGGAGGGGAGAGGGAGTCCGGTTCTGCGTAGCGGATACAGGCATGGGAATCAAGCCGGATGACCTGCCGCGGCTGTTCAAGAAGTTCAACCGCGGAACAGGCTCTCCGCTGGTGCACACCGAGGGTACCGGGCTTGGATTATATGTCGCCAAGATGATGATCAAAGTGCATAATGGAAAAATTTGGGCTAAAAGCGAGGGCGAAGGCCGGGGCAGCCGTTTCTGTTTTGAAATACCTTTCGAGCCCCCGGCCTCTATTGTTTAGGCGTCCGGCTGCCGATTATTTCACCGGCAGTGTATGCAAAGTAGCTTACGTTACTTTCGGTTTTATCCACTATCCCGTTGGTATCATAATCGAATCCCCAGCAGGCGGTAATAACTTTTGCCTGCGGCTTCAATTCCCGGATGATTTTTGCCTTGAGATTCCGATGTGTTTCCGGAGTCAGAAACATAAAGACCACGTCGGCATCGGAAATATCATGCTGTTTGATATCGCCGAAACAAATAGTAACATTTTTTTGGGAAAACGCTTTTATTTTGGCGGCAATATACGGAATTATGGCAATTTCCACCCCTTTTATTTTTACAGCGGGATGATTTTGCGCCAAGAAAAATAAAAGGCCTCCGAAACCGCATCCCAAGTCATAAAAAGATTGGCCGTCGCGCAAATTCGAAAGCTTTTCTATCCGGGCGTAATCGACCCGGGGTGTGGGAATCCACGGCGCCCCGAAGAACGACCCGCCGAAGACAAGAATCAAAAGAATAACGAATAGTAATATGTATAGCATAAAATTTACGCAGCCCTGCAATCATATTAGCATATTACCGTTCGGTATTAAATGAATTTGAATTAATAATCCGGTGTGGTAAGATTAATAAAATCCCAACGGATGCAAACGACCAAAATCCCGGACTTGCAAATTGAAGAAGTATCGAATTTAGAATTTATGATTCAGAATTTATATTTTTATGGCCCGAAAAATTTTAATAATTGAAGACGAAGAAAACTTGGCTGAATTATACCAATTGAAGTTCGAGCAGGAAGGCTTTATCGTTTTCACCAGCGAAAACGGCCGAGAGGGCATAGAAATCGCCAAGCAGGAACAGCCGGATTTGATACTGTTGGACATTTTGCTTCCGAACATGAACGGCTACCAAGTGATAGACGAGCTTAAAAAGGACGAGCGGACAAAAGATATCAGCGTTTTTTTTCTTTCCAACCTTGTCCAAAACGGTGAAGTCAGAAAAGGAATTGAAGCCGGCGCCAAAGAATATTTGATCAAATCCAGCATGACTCCTTCACAGCTTGTGGAAAGGGTGAAGAAATTTTTCTCTTTGCAGGATTCGGCATCCAAGGAGGCTCCTGACCGGCCGCCTCCCGCAAAAAACGTTCCCCTCAAGAAAGCAGCACAGAGCGGCGGATACAGAGTATTGCTGATCGAGGATAACGATGCCTTGATCGAAATGTACTTGCAGCAGTTTTTCAGGGAAGGAATGTCTGTCGAGGTGGCGAAAAACGGAGCCTGGGGGATCAAATTAGCCAAGCAGAATAAATTTGATATTATAATCATCGACATGGTTATGCCTGCCCTTGATGGACACAATACAGTAAAGGATTTGCGTAAAAATTCCTTAACCATGGATACTCCAATCATCATTTTATCCAATAGCGCCCAGGACGGAGACATCACCAAGGCCAAGCAAGCCGGAGCATCTGCTTATCTGCTTAAGTCGTCGGTTACTCCGGTGCAAATAACCAAAGAAATATTTAAATTATTAAATAGCCAAACAAATGATAACCGTCAATGAAGAGCTTTGCATCGGCTGCGGATCCTGCGCCGTCCGATGCCCCGATACGTTCGATATTAACGATGAAGGGAAATCAATCGTAATCAGCCAGGAAAATATCGAATGCGCCAAGCAGGCGGTCGAAGACTGTCCGGTGCAGGCGATCAGCGTCTCATAACGTGTAACGCGCAACGTGTAACGATAATAAAATATATTAAACAAAACAACCTTTAGGTTGTTTTGTTTTAAGGCAAAACCGAAGCAAGCTTTGCAGTTTTAATAAGATGAATAATTACGTTGCGCATTATACGTTATGCGAAAATTTTTGACTAATAACACCGGACATATTACTATAATCGTTAATATGACAACAGATGAAGTTAAAAAATTGAATCTTCCCAGGTCTCCGGGTTGTTATCAGTTCCTGGACTCCAAGGGTAAAATAATATATATCGGCAAGGCGGTTGATCTTAAAAGCAGGGTGCCTTCCTATTTCCAGAAAAGCGCCAACCATAGTCCGGCAAAAAGCTCAATGCTTGGGCGGGTTGGCGCCATCAAATGGACGGTAACCGATTCGGAAGTTGAGGCTTTGCTCTTAGAGGCCAATTTGATCAAAAAGCACCAGCCGCATTATAACGTCATGCTTAGGGACGATAAGAGGCATGCCTACATCAAGGTTTCCACCGAGGATGAAATCCCCGGAGTTTTTATCACGAGAAAAATTACTAAAAGCGGAAAATATTTCGGTCCATTTGTCAGAATGGAGCCCTTGCGCCAGGTGCTGAAAGTTATTCGCAGGATTTGGCCGTATTGCACATTGCGCACCGCCAGGGGAAAGCCCTGCTTTTTTTACCAAATCGGCAGGTGCACAGGAGTATGCGGCGGGAAAATCGACGCCAAGGAATACAGGAAAAAAATAATTAAGCCGATAATCCTGCTTTTGGAAGGCAAGAAAGCAAGGATCATCGGTTCAATGAAAAAAGAAATGCAAGAGCTCTTAAGGCGGGGAAGCGAAGATGAGGCGGCTAAGATCGATTGGCAGATCAAGAATATGGAATATGTGATCAGGCAGGCGCATATTATAGGGATCGCCGACAAGTATGCCGCCGATGTTGATGAGCTGGCAAAACTGCTGCCGCTGAAGAAAAAGCCGCGGCGGATCGAAGGCTACGATATTTCCAATATTTTCGGCAAAGAAGCCGTCGGCTCCATGGTTGTTTTCACCGAAGGAGAGCCGGATAAGAGCGAATACAGAAAGTTCAAGATCAGGTCAGCGCACGATTTCATTGATGACGCAGGAATGCTAAAACAAATTCTTGAGCGTCGATTTAGCCATTCGGCAATAAATCAAAAATCAAAAAATAATATTGAAAGATGGCCGATTCCAGAGCTTATAATAATTGACGGCGGCAAGGCGCAGCTGAATGCGGCAGTGGGCGTTATAAGAAAATATAAACTTGATATTCAGGCAATCGCCATCTCTAAGGGCAGCGGCTTGAGATCGGCGAGGGCTCAGGACAAGCTGTTTTTTCCCGGAGAAAAAAATCCGCTCGAGCTGCCCTTGGCTTCACCGGCCCTGCATCTGGTAAAAAGGGTTCGGGACGAAGCGCACCGGTTCGCGATCGGGTATCATAGGGTTTTGAGAAATAAGAAGTGGAAGAAGCGATAAGGACTTCACATGGATACACAGACAAAAAACAAGAAACGGAGAAAAGGTAAATTACAAATAACAAGCATCAAATTTAAATAATATCAAATGTCAAAATTCGAAATTAGAAAGATGTTTTGGATTTTGTAGTTTAACATTTGTTATTTTTCAAAATCCTAGCGCTCGTTTCCGGTTTATGGTTTTTTAAATAATCCATCCTTGACCATAATAATATTATCTATTATAGTAGAATTAGTTTTATAAATTTTAACGTTAAGAACGATTAAATTTTATGCCGGTACCAGCCAAAAGAAGGTCGAGGAGCAAAGCCAGGCGAAACCGCGCCCATGAAGCTTTGACGAAGATTAAATTAGCCAAATGCCCGAAATGCGGAAAGTCCCTCAAGCCACACCATGCTTGCGCTTTTTGCGGATATTATAAAGGAAAGGAAACTTTAAAAGTGAAGAGTAAAACAAAGAAGAAAAGTTAAACTAGTTAAATATAAATAATTTATAGGCCAAGAACGATTTTAACCAGCTTAACCTATTTAACTAAATTTAACATTGATCATTCTATGTCCAACCGCCATTTAGCCAGAACAATCGCGATGCAAACCCTGTTCCTTTGGGATTTCAACGAACAGAAAGGCGACCTGGTCCGGATACTTTCTGAAAATTTTTCCAATTTCGCCCCTAATTTCGACGATAACGGTTTTGCCTTGAGCTTGGTTAAGGGAGTAAAAAATAATATAGGCGATATTGACAGGTATATTACGAAATATGCGACAGAGTGGCCGCTTGACCAGATAACCATTGTTGACAGGAATATCTTAAGGATAGGCACATATGAGCTGGTTTTCGATAAGGATATACCCGAAAAAGTGGCAATTAATGAAGCGATCGAAATCGCCAAGGCTTTCGGAGGAGAGTCTTCCGGCAAGTTCGTAAATGGGGTGCTGGGGGCGATTTATAATGATTTGATCAAAAACGCGGGATCTAAAAACCCTTCCGGCATGCAGGCCGGCGGAAAAGAAGAATATTAACCGGGTAATTGCTGTATTGTTATATTGCTATATTGTCTGTTTCCGGAAAATATAGCCATATAACCATATAGCCATATATCAAATGAAAGATATCATGGCGCTTGAAAAAGCGATCGGCATCAATTTTAAAGACAGGAATCTGCTTAAGCAATCCGTGGTCCACAGGTCGTATCTCAACGAACACCCCAGTTTCCCCTTGAACCACAACGAACGCCTAGAATTTTTAGGAGATGCGGTATTGGAGCTGTCGGTAACCGAATATTTGTATAACAGCTATCCGGAAACTCCCGAAGGCGATCTGACCAGTTGGCGGGCCAGCCTGGTCAACGCCAAAATGCTTTCCTCCATCGCCAACGAATTGGGCGTAGAAGCATACATGCATCTGTCCAAAGGCGAATCCAAAGACAAAAACTCCAAGGCGAGGCAGTATATCCTGGCTAATGCCATCGAAGCGGTAATCGGAGCAATCTATCTGGACCAGGGATTCATAGCGGCAAAAAAATTTGTAATGGAAAATATAGTTTGTAAGCTGGAAGGAATTTTAAGCGGCAAATTGTATCTTGATCCAAAATCGAAGTTTCAGGAAAAGGCCCAGGAAGTCCATGGTATTACTCCGCATTACAAGGTATTGTCCGAAAGCGGACCCGACCATGCCAAGGTTTTCGAAGTCGGCCTTTTTTTAAGCGAAGAATTGGTTTCCAAGGGAAGGGGCACCTCGAAGCAGGAAGCCCAAGTAGACGCGGCCCAGAAAGGAATCAGGAAGAAAGGCTGGTGAGAAGAATTTCCAATAAATGCCCACAATCTAATATCTAATTTTTTCTTCTGGGCAATGTTTAATCATTTGCCATTTGGAATTAATTGGAAATTGGATATTAGGAATTTGGAATTTACAAGATTCCATCACTCCCTTCGGTTGCTCCAGGATGACAAGCTTGATTCGCTCTAAGCTAAAAGCCCCAGTCATACTGGAGTGTTGCGCTATAC
>CAZAFZ010000015.1:0-10705 GCA_964484745.1 uncultured Gammaproteobacteria bacterium
GGCTATTTTTGATCCGTAACGCAGCAGATAGCGGATCGTTTCCAGACTGGCGACTATCCTGCTGGCATCGACAATTTCGATTTTATCGCCGGAAACCCGCCGAGGCACATTGTAGTCCGTTCTCAGCAGGATGTCCTTGCCCTTGATATTTTTTGAATTCCGGATAGTTTTTTTGTCCATACTATTGTGCGGGTAGCTTCAGCTCGGCCAGGGTGGCTGTTGCGTCCTGCGTCAGATTTTTATAGGTATAGCTTAACACTATCCTTTCGCCCGGCAAATGCTCGCTTACCGCGTCCGCTAAATTATAGCTTATATTAAGAGGCACTCCGTTTGCCGCCGTGATTATGAATCCTTCCCTGATTCCTGCTTCAAAGGCCGGACCACCGCTCTTGACCGATTTGATCAGCATGCCGTTCTTATAGGGATAATTGATCAGCTTTTCAACGGGTAAAAACGTGATGCCCAAGCTCGCCCTTTTGATTGTTCCGCTTTTCAAGAGGCTGGCGATTGCATTCTTGGATGCCAGGATACACTGCAAATTGCCTTCTTTGCCGAGATAGCCGACATAGTTGCCTGAAAAATCGAAAATAAAATGATCCCTGATGCCGCTGCCGGTATCTTTGAGCTGAAAATTCCTAAAACTGAGGTCGCTGTCCTTGTTGGCTCCTCCATCCAATTCCGCGCTGATTATCTGGGTAACCACGGAAGTGTTTTTCCAATCGTTGGCAATTACGCTATCGCCGACGCCCAGGCCTCCCCTCTCGATAAAATTCCTCACCGGCAAACCCCTGGCTTCGATATGGATATAAACCGTTCCGGTCAGCCTGTCCTGGACCAGCTTATCTATCGGATAGGTCTTTTTGTCCGTTGTCGCCACAAAATATTCCTTGACCAAATCGGTCTGGGAATCAATTTTGTTTAAACTGGTAAGAATCCATCCGTCGCTCGTGATTATGATGCCCTGGGCGAATTCATCGTTGATGTAATAATTTGCGGTCGCCGGATTCTGTTCAGCGCTTTTGAATATCCCGACCAGGCTGGGAGCGGTATTGTCGATGGTTTCCTTGACTTTCTCGTTCTGCTCCACGATCACCCGCTGCGCGTCGCGGATGATCAAATTTGTCCCCCGGTAATTCTCGCCCGTATAATCTACGTTTCCCAGCAGCGGCAAATCATAGGCGGTATAGATGTAATTGCGGAAAATCAAGTCTCCGGCGATTCCTCCCAATAAACTGAATATTATCAGTATGATGAATTGTAGAATTAATTTATTGTTCATAGATCGTTTCAATTTTTAAATCCAGCGGGAGGTCAAAAGCACCAGTATCAAGCTGATGCCGCCGATCCCCAGGTAAAGCTTGACCACTCTCGGCTCAAGATTGCCTGCCAGATGATGCTTCAAAACGCCGATCAGCATGTAATAAAAAATTACCAGACACATGCCGGCGACATTATAATTCGTGGGCAGGTAGGAAATCGCCCAAGCCAATTCCATTATGATAATTATTGCCGTAAAAATATGCAAGATGCCCTTGCGGTATTCGATCTTGTTCATCCAAAACACTTCATTGACCAGAAAAAAAGTAAAAATCAATAAAAAAGGGGCCAATGTCCAGAGCGGCAGCACCAAAGCCGATTGATAGCCGAAAAAACTGCTCCCAAAAAGAAAAAAAGCCATAAATCCCCCGTAGGAAGAGATATTTTCGATGGAAAAAGTACGATAGCTGCCCGGCTTATGAAAATAATAATAGATGGCCCTGAAATAAAAAAATATCACCAAGGGACATAGAAATATTAAAATTTGGATGAACAAAACTTCAGACTGCAGAATGATGTAAGCGAAAAATGCCAGCAAAATCAGCAGCGGAAATACGGTAAAATATATCCTATTTTGCTCCAAATATCCGGGAATCAGGTAATAGACGGCCGAAATAATCACTACTGCTCCGAGCGCTAGCGCCGTTGCTGCCAATCCGGAAAAGAAAAATACCGCTTCCAGAAACGCTGCGATCAGCATGAACAATGCGAATGGTACGATAGCCCGGTTTAACATAATCAGTTTTCTCTTATCCATTTATACCTTAAGGCCAGTTCTTCCATCATTTTTTCGCTTTCGGATTTTTCGGCTTCCTTGCCGTCGGTTATGTACTGCTCAAGTTTATCGAGGGCTTGAACGATTTTAATGTGCAGATCGCGGTATTCGGCCGGCACCCGCATGCCCAGTAAGTCCTGTTTGACTTCCCTTATTTTTCCGGCGTCCAGAGACTGATCCTCGAATAAAGCTTTGATTTCAAGGATTTCTTCCTTAATCGCCGCTTCGTAGCTGATACGCATCTCTCTCTGGCTGATCTCCTGGATGATGTCATTACCGTTTTTTTTCGACATGGACAGCTCCCGTGCATTCAGCAGCAAAAGGACCATCGCGCAGAACATTACGACGACAGTGCCGAAAATTATAATTTTCGTATTTCTGTCCATAATTTATGCATTTGAGAATATCCCGGACAAGCCATCCGCTAACCCTATTGCACGTTCCGGAACACGGGGCCTCAAACCCTGCATCTAGCTGATAAAATCATCTCCTCTTATCTGCATCCAATCTTCCTGGTTTTCATCCCACTTGAAGGCCTTCATCGAGGCGGTTGTTTCATCCTTGGAATAAATATAATCAACCTTGGTATCCGATCCGATCCTATTGGAGTATGTCACTTTTTTATCCAGCAATACGGGTTTAACGTGATACTCGAGTTTTATCGTTCCGACAGGGCTTTCAAAAATTATTTCCTCGATCCGGACCCCGCCTTCCTTGTCTTCCGACCCAGAACGGTGCTCGATTACCTTGAACTTTTCGGTAACCATGGATACTATGTTGTCCCATTTTTCCCTGGTCATATCAATAATATGAAGATAATGTAGCTAAATCCCTTTTTCTGTTGCGGGCCGTTTCCTCTGTGATCAGTCCGCCGCGCAACAGATTGTCGATTGCTTTGTTCATCGTGATCATGCCTTCTTTCTGGCCGGTTTCGATCACGCTGTATATCTGGCTGATTTGGTTGTTCCTGATCAGGTTCGCAATCGCCTGGTTGTTGATTAATATTTCCCTGGCAACTATCTGGCCTCCGCCAGCCTTAGGCAGCAGCTGCTGGGAAATGACTCCCCTTAGGCAAGAAGCTAGAATACCGACTATTTCGGCATGGATATGGCTCGGAAACGCGTTTACTATCCGCTGGACGGTTTCCGGCGCCGATGTCGTATGCAAAGTCGACATAACCAAGTGGCCGGTTTCCGCGGCCGTTAAAGCGGAAGAGATCGTATCCGAATCCCTCATCTCGCCGACCATTATGACGTTCGGATCCTGGCGCAGAGCGAATTTCAATGCCGAAGCGAAACTGTCGGTATCGACTCCGAGCTCCCTTTGCTCGATTATGCTCTGCTCTTCCTTGAACATGAATTCGATCGGATCCTCGATAGTGATTATATGCGAACGCCTTTCGCGATTAACTATATTGATCATCGCGGCCAATGTGGTTGATTTTCCGCTTCCTGACGGGCCGGTCACTATCAGCAAGCCGTCTTTCAAATGCGTCAGGCGGTAAATTGTTTCGTTAAACGCAAGCTCCGAGGGATCCGGTATGGCCGTTGGAATCGTTCTGGCGGATAAACCGACACTGCCTTCCTGATAATGGAGGTTAATCCTGAATCTTACATTTTCAAAATCATATCCGAAATCGACATCTTTTCGGCTTTTGAATTCCTCGATGATCTTTTGGCCGAAAAGTTCTTCAATTCCCTTTTTCAAGTCTTTTTCGGCCAGCGGCGAATTTTCCAGCTTTACGAGATCCCCGCTAACCCTCAAAGTCGGTATGCTTCCGGCCGCCAAATGCAGGTCTGACGCTTTTTTTTCAATCGTTTTGGAAAAATATTCTTTAATGTCCATAACGAATATATTTCGATCCGAAAAATATTTTGGAAATTATATAAAATTTATACGAAATGCTTGTCCCTAATAATAATATTATAACATTAAAGCCTGCTTAATAACAAGCTTGATTTATTTAACTGTTTTTGACTTTTTTGCCGGGCTGTAAGTATCGCTGAATTCACAGCCGCAATATTTTTGGCGGTAAATCGATAATTTTTTCGATTCTTCGACGGAATGGCGGAAACCGCTGCCCTTTCCGAAATCGAGAGCCAAAAATTTGATCCGGAATTTCTTTCCGGCGCGCTTGCCGCATTCGATGACTTTCGGCGATGACTTATAAGGACTGATTGTCAGGGTGGTCGCAAATATTTCATAGCCGGTGGCAACGGCTTTACGCGCCGTCGCGTCAAGCCGGTAAGCGAAGCAGATTTCGCACCTTTTTCCGCCTTCCTTTTGGTTCTCCAGCCCTTTGACTGCAGACAGCCAGGCCTTATGGCCGTACCTGCCGGCAATTAGCTTTTTGCGCCAAATGCGGGCAATCCGCCTGGCTTCGGACAGCCTCTTCCGGTATTCTTCGCGCGGATATATATTCGGGTTGAAGAAATACATATCCGCATCATATTTTTTTTCCAGCTCCCGGAAGATGCCGGCGCCACAGGCTATGCAGCAGACATGAAGCAGCAGTTTCGGCTTGTTTGCGCGAGCATAGCCGTAAAGCGGCAGAATCACGGCCAATGCTCCGGCCATGCCGGCCAATGAATCCCTTGCGTCCGGGGTGCGGCCGGGGAAATAATTCTGGCCGATTTCAAGAACTGCAATATAAACGGCGGTAATCGCAAAATTTATTTTTGCGCTTTTAGCTGCCGGCCAAATGATTTCGAAGCGGAATAAATGCCATAATAACAGGCTCATCGCCCCAAAAAGCGCAAAATGCACGAACTTATCGCGCCAGGTAAAGACATGCTCGATGCCGGCGGGCATCGGATAGCTGAGCATGACAAAAATAAAAAAAGCCCAAGATAATGCCGCCATATACCTTGAGTAGCCCAGTACCGCTTGAGCGGTGCGGTTGATTTTTTTGAATTGCAATCTTTCCGGCATTCTTGAATTATCTGTATTTATTGACATTAAGCTCTTCGAGTATTTTGTCCGCTTTGATTTTGGCTTCCTGCTCGACGAAATATTCTTTAACGTTCGGGATCATCCTCAGCCACTCGGAAATCAGTTTGATTATTTTCCAAATAATATTTTTCGTATTTTCGCGGATTAAGCCGATGATCTTTTCCGCCGTTTCCTCGCCCTTTTTCTTAAAGCTAGGCTGTATTTCATGCGGCATATTCAGATAAAGCTCCCTTAAGCCCTCCTCCAGGATGCATTCAATTTCTTGCACTTGATTTTGGCCGTGGTCATACACTGAAGCTGCTGCATCAGACACGGATTTTTCCGCCAGGCTGATGCTTGAATTTTGCAATTCCTGGAGTACGGCTTCGCGCTTTCCCGGATCCAAATGCTCAGGCAGCCTGTGGGCTTCGGCATTTTCAATCCGCTGGCCTATTTTATTGTCCGGTTGGGGGCTTTTCTCGATCCTTTGATCGATTTGCTGGTCGTTGGGCATATTAAAAATAATTACTTGAAGCTATATAATATTATATTCAATTTTTAAATATTTTACAATTTTATGTTATAATAACAATAATTACCAATCGTGCTGTTTATGATAATTTTATCTTGGAAGTAACCTCAAATACATGTCTGCCTACCAAAAAATTACCAAAAAACTGGTTAAAGTCACTATCAGAAACCCGAAAACCAATACCTCTCTCGACTGGATCAACGGGACAAATGCCGGCAAGGAAGAAATTGAATATTTGAGGAAAAATTTCAAATTTGAATTGAACCACCTGAAAGCTTCGATGGGCAAATCAATGTCCCAGCGTCCCCTGGTCGAAATGGGCAAGGGCTATCTTTTTGTCATTCTGCACTTTCCTGTTTATAGCGGCGAAAAAATCATCGCCGAAGAGGTTGATTTTTTTGTCGGCAAAAAATATCTGGTAACCTTGCACAACAATAACATTCCGACCCTGACCGACTTTTTCAATTTCTGCAAAAAAGAGCCCAATTGCCTTATTTCTTTCGAACACGATACTCCGACAATATTGCTTTATCAGCTTTTGGAAAGAATGTTCTTATCTTGTTTTCCTGTCCTTGACCAAAACAGCCTGGCCATCAACGCGGTCGAGGAAAGGCTTTTTTCCCAACCGAACGAAAAAGTAACCGTGGCAAAAATCATGCAGCTGCGGCGGAACATGGTAAATCTGCGTAAAATCATGCAGAACCATAAAACCATCCTGAAAAAACTGATGGAAGCCGAATACACCCTGCTTTCCGAGGAAGACGTCAAGCGCTTTTTCCGCAAACTGGTCGATTATTCCAAAAGGATCTGGGAAGTCATCGAAAGCCAGAAGGAAATGACCGAAATTTTCAACGATACGAACCAGTCCCTGATGAGAAACCGCTTGAGCGAAGTCATGAAAACCCTGACGATATTTTCGGTTCTGACTTTTCCCTTGACATTATTCGCGACTATTTTTAGTATGAATATGAGCAATGGCATGCCATTTCTCGACGCTCCAAATAATTTCTGGATTATTATCCAGTTTCTTGTGGTTATCGCCTTGAGCATGCTTTTATATTTTGAGAAAAAAGGCTGGCTATAGCGGCCTGATCATGGACTTTACAATTTCTGCAAAGGGGAGGCAGCCCATGCCAAATAAAGCGGACCAATTCCAGATAGCTTTTAAGCTATTGGATCTGCTGAATTCAAGCAGAATATCTTCCGCATTAATGAACCATGTCTGCAGCCTGATCATGGAATTCTCGGATTGGGATCTAAAAAGAATTTGCACCCATTGGGTCATCATGCAGCCACATTTTTGTGCGGATGAAAAGGACGACTACTATCAAATCGTATTCGGCTATCCTCCGGACAATATGCGCCATAATATCGGCGGAGTCGGACAATTCCATTACCCCAACCCCAAAGAAGCGCTGATCCAGGCTATCCGAACCGGGCAAATCATACAGGTGAACGACGCTTTAAATGATCCGCTGGTCGAATATATGCGTCCGCATGTCCGCAATAAGCGCATCTTATCTATTGCTGTGGTTCCGATCGCGTATCGTGCGCATATTATTAGCCTGGTCATCCTTGATAAAGTCATTAACGAGGACCATTGGGGGTATTTCGAAAATACCAATAATCAGGCTGAATTGGAGAACCTGAAAGGATTCAGCCGGTCCGATATGGCAAAAATCCAGAAAATGAAATCCTATATCGAAAATCGCGGTCTGGATTTAGCAATAAAAAATTTCGGATTGGCGGATTACCATTCAACTACCGGCGGGCAGATGGATGAATTCAGTCATATTGTACTTAATAAACTGATCCAAGCCATTGCCCTGTTAAAAAAGTCTGTTCCGGCCATCCCCGAAGATCAGGAAACTCAGCGCAATTTTGCCCAAATCGCGATCAGCGAACTGAAACTCCTGGAACACGACGTCAAAGTCATGATGAGGCTGGTGCATCATACCTGTCCGGTGAATAAACAACCCGTAAAAATTAAGCTTCCCGAATTAATACCCATGCTCGGCGACGGCTTCATTCATTTTGAAATGCCGTCCGAAGGCGATTCGGTCGCCGTCTACATCGATCCGATGGTTGGCGACGATATATTCAAGGAACTCAGGAGGTATATCGAAACCAACCGGAAATCCGATGAGCGGGTTATGGTCAGCTTTAACGTTGAAAACCCTTTTATCCGCATTGATATTAAGTCAAGCGCATTTATGGCTTTCAAAGAAACCCTTGATCTGCGTATTGCATTTATCAAAGATATCATAACTGGCACTCTTGAAGGAGCTTTTTCCATCAAGGACGATCATTGCTTAATTTCACTGCCTCTGGCAGAAACCTAAAACAAAATGACGGCATTTATCTGCCGTCATTAAATTTTTCAGCTATCTTCCTGATCTCATCCCGGCTCTTCACCTTAACCAATTCCTGGCGCAAGGTTCTGGCTCCGGGCATGCCTTGAACATACCAGCATAAATGCTTCCGCATTTCGATAATTCCCTGCTTTCCCTTCAATTTTTCCGCCAGTTTCGCATGCCTAAGCGCAATATTGAATATTTCCTCCATACTTTTTGCTTCTAACTTCTCGCTTATTGCTTCATCGAATATCCATGGTCTGCCCAGTGCTCCTCTCGCAATTCCGACCCCGTCGGCACCGGTTTTCTTGAGCATGCTCCAAGCGTCCTCGGCCGACATGATTCCGCCGTTGGCCAGGATAATGCCGTTGAAATATTGCCTGGCTTTTTTGATCACTGCATAATCAATTGAACCGGCAAAGCCACGGTTTAATGTCCTGCCGTGGATCATGATAGCTTTTACGTCAAGCCCGTTTATGCATTTTAGGAATTGGAGTACCCCGATGTTTTTGGATTTGGTTCTGGCTTTAATGGATATTGGCAGCTTGGTTGCGGAAAGCGTACTCTTAATCACTTTTTTCGACAATTCCAAATTATCCATCAATGCCGCTCCGGCGCCTTGCCTCAAGACTTTCTTGACCGGACAGCCGAAATTGATATCAATGCCATCCGGCTTTATTTTTTTCTCCACTAATTCCGCCGCCTGCCCGAAATGCTCCGGATCGCTGCCGAACAGCTGAACTATGTATGGTTTTTCCTTCTTTGAAAACTCCAGCAGCTTAAGGGTTTCATCCGGATTATAATACAAAGCCGTCGCACTGGCCATTTCGCTGTAAACTACATCGGCGCCGTAGCTTTTGCATATTTGGCGGAAAGCGCTGTCTGTTAACCCCGCCATCGGCGCCAAAGCAAAAACAGGCTTATTCAATTGTTCCCAAAAATTTTCCATATAATAAGGCTCTAAGAGCCTACCAAAAGGCTTTTAGAGCCGAAAATCCGTTCTAAATCAGCGATATTCTGTATTATTCGAGAATGCCATCAATATTCACATCATAAAGTATCTTTTCCTGGATATGGGTATAGGATAATATTTCTTCATCGCCAAACCAGATCACCCTTTCCTTTTCGAATTCTTCCACCGATCCCGAAGCATGGATCAAATTCCTGACGCTTCTGCCATCCGAATCGGCCATAGCGTAAGAGTCGAGGGTAAAATCTCCCCTGATCGTGCCGACGTCGGAAGACAGCGGTTCGGTGCCCCCAGTAAGCTTGCGGACCAAAGCAACCGCCTGATTGCCCTGCCAAATCATGGCGATAACCGGACCGGAGCTTAAATATTTGGCATTGCTCATCATTACCGCTTTGCCGTTATCCATATTGGTCTTATAGGGCGAAACCAGGCCTTTCTTTTCATACGCTTCGCGGGCTTTCCGGCCGACTTCTTCCAGCCAGGCGTCGCCGCCTACGTTATAATAATGATCAATGGCCATCTGCTCTGTCGGAACGACCATTTTAATGGCGCTGAGCTTGAGGCCGACCCTTTCATACCTTCTGATGATCTCGCCAATCAGCGCTCTCTGGACTCCATCCGGCTTGATTATCACCAAGGTGCTTTCGTTCTTTGGATGATTCTGCATAGTTTGTAATCTTAATTAAATATAAAACTTATAAACCTACGGTATCGGACAATATTTATCCGGCCTTTTCAATAATAATTTCTAATTTTTAAATTCTGAACCAATTTGAACGGCTAAATGCTGCAAGCATTGTGAAAAAACAATCTTTCCCTTTTTCCATCTTTGAATCTTTTGATAAATTTTCAATTGGCTTAAGGCTGGAAACTATTATTTTATGTATTTCTTAACTTTCTCGACGACTTCGGTCGGAGTAAGATTGGCCTTTACTATATAATCGACCGCCCCGAGCTTCTTGCCTTTGTCGATATCTTCTTCTGTTCCCAGGTTGGTTAAAAATATTACGGGTATTTTTTTGGTTTTATCGTTCTTGCCGAGCTCTTCCATTACCGAGAAGCCATCCAATTGAGGCATTATAATATCCAAAAGCAGAATATCGGGTTTTTCGGCTTGAGCGATCTTAAGGGCATCTCCGCCGTTGACGGCCTGTATTACTTCAAATCCGCTTGCTTCGAGCTTGGTTTTGTACATCGTGCTTATCATGGTGTCGTCTTCGGCTATTAAAACGATCTTCTTTTTTTCGTTTGGCATAAAATTATTTTACTGCTTATATATGCAATTATAGCAAAACGGCTGCCATATTTCCATGCCCGCCATTATTCGTAAAATTTCAGTTTTTTTCCATCGGTTGAAAATTTTATGGTCCCCAGCTGATCGGTGCGCAGAATTCTGCAGTTTTCACGTAAAAAACGGTTTTCCACCCGCCTGGAAGGCAACCCAAAGGAATTATTCTTGCCCACGCTGATCACGCAATACTGTGGACCCACGGCTTTAATGAATTCTTCTGTATTTGAACTGTCTGAGCCATGATGGTTGGCTTTCATTACCCCGCATTGCAAATCGATTCCTTTGGCCAAAATTTCCCGTTCTACCTCCTTTTCAATGTCCCCGCCGAGGAAAAAGGCTGTTTCGCCGTAAATCAGTTTCAGGGCGATGGAAGTATTATTCAAATTTTCAGCCGATTGGCCGTAAAATGACCTGTCCGGATAAATGAACTCGATGCGCGCGTCATTGCCGATCTCCAAAGTCCTCGGTTTGTCGATAGTCAGCATCGGAACGGCCCGATCCCTGACCTCGTTAAGCCAGGCCAAATAGTATGGCG
>CAZAFZ010000016.1:0-10480 GCA_964484745.1 uncultured Gammaproteobacteria bacterium
ACCTGCAAATACGCCATGCAAGTCTTTACTGCCCAGCAAGCGGTTATCCGTGAAAGCATGCTGGCCTGTAATACCGGCCCAGCCGTACAATAAATCCAAAAATAATGCGGCAATTCGTTTTATCTTGCACGGACTTCTAGCCCCATCAGTATTTCATGAAATCATGGACTGCGGTGCTGCTGCAAGATAAGGCAAGATCTAAGAATAAAATACCCTGAGTTCACCTCAGGGTCTTATATTTTTTTGCGAATCTGCAGGTTACATACTGCAGATCGTTTGGACAAGCTTGATTAAAATATTTCGTCGCATGATTTTTGCCTCTTCCCCTTTAAGAAATACCAGTTTGCCGGGATGAAGCAACCTGCCTGCTTTCAAATCCCCGAGCGTAATAGTCAAATACGGGAAATAGCCTTGCTCTTTTTCTTTGCCGAATTCGGGGCGGATATTATGGATCCAGCAGGTATTGCATTCCATCAGGAATGCTTCAACATCGCATTGCTGAAAAAATATCTGGTCAGGGGCATAATCAATGGTTTTGCTTTCCGGTCCGAACGGATTTTGGCGGAATGTCACATAGATCTTCATTTCATCCGGAGCATGAAAAAGCAGGGTTTCCATTTCATTGATTGCATGAGCCTTCATTATTTCTTTTAAATGATCAATCAGTCGTTGCGGGAGCATCGGTCGCCTCCTGATAGCTTAATTTGTTCAAATAAAATTATAATATTAAGCCAATCTTGTCAACCTTAAAAAAGTTTTCTATACTTTTATAATCCATTGTAAAAGGTTAATTTCAGAATAACCGGCCGCAATGGCAGCAATGCCATGCTGGAGCGGAATGAAATGGATAAAAATTTCCAATTTCCAATTTCCCATGGATGTCCAATGACAAATATCTAATAATTTCTATTTTGCTTCCCATGTTAATAATGTTTTTTGGCTCAGTTATTCACGAGAACCTATCGCTGACTCAAAATCGCTTCTGGGACGAAATCATACTGCCTTAATCAAAATTACTTCGGGCAAGACTAGGGAGTTAAATATTATTCACGCTATAAATAATTAACCTCAATACTATGAATTCAAAAGAAATACGCCAGAAATACCTGGATTTTTTCAAATCAAAAGGCCATGCGATAATCCCGAGCGCCTCAGTAGTCCCTGACAATGATCCGACAGTGCTGTTTACGACAGCCGGCATGCATCCATTGGTTCCTTATATCATGGGCGAAAAGCATCCGGGAGGAAACCGTGTCGCCAATGTCCAAAAGTCCATCCGAACCACCGATATCGACGATGTCGGAGACAACCGCCATATGACCTTTTTTGAAATGCTGGGCAACTGGTCTTTCGGCGATTATTTCAAAAGGGAAGCCATCGAATGGAGCTGGGAGTTTTTGACCGGTGAAAAATGGCTGAATTTGGATCCGAACCGGCTATACGTGACGGTTTTTATGGGCAATGAAGACAGTCCCATTGACGAAGAATCGATAAATATCTGGAAAGAGCAATTTGCCAGGCTCGGGATCCAGGCTGAAGTTTGCGGCTATAACCAACAGATTGCCGGAAATCCGAATTTCAGGATATTTCCTTTGCCGGCCAAAGACAACTGGTGGGGGCCGGCCGGCGAAACAGGACCCTGCGGACCCTGCACCGAAATGTTTTACGATGTCCGGTCCGCTGATGGCCCGTTAGCGGGCACTTTTGACGAAGAGGTTGACAAGTTCAGGATCATCGAGATCTGGAATGACGTTTTCATGGAATTCAATAAAACCGCATCCGGCAGATTCGAAAAGCTCAAACAGCATAATGTTGACACCGGCATGGGGCTTGAGCGGACAACAGCGGTATTGAACGGTAAAACCGATGCTTATGATATTGATTTATTCTATCCCTTGTATGAAAAAATCGGAGAACTTTGCGGTAAAAAATATAACGAGAGCGACGAAATAACCATGGCCATGCGGATCATTGCCGACCATCTTAGAGCGGCAACCTTCATTATTGGCGACGACAAGGGTATTACGCCATCCAACATGAACCAGGGTTATGTCGTCAGGCGGCTGATCAGAAGGGCGGTGCGCTATGGACGCCAGCTCGGCATCAAGGCTAAACTTTGGACCAAGGAGATCGCAAAGGTTGTAGCGCAGGAATATGGCGGTGTTTATCCGGAAGTGCGCAAAAATCTGGATTTCGCAGTTTCGCAGCTTGATGAAGAAGAAGCTAAGTTTAACAATACGCTGGAGCGCGGCCTGAAAGAATTCGAGAAAATGATGAATTCAAAGTCGATCGACCATCGGATCATCTCAGGCAAAGAAGCCTTCGACCTTTATCAGACCTATGGTTTTCCGATAGAAATCACCAAGGAACTCGCCGCTGAAAATAATCTGCAGGTTGACGAAGAGGGCTATAGCCGAGAACTGTCAGGCCATACCGAATTGTCGAGGACCGCTTCGGCCGGGATGTTCAAGGGCGGCTTGGCCGATGCCGGCGAAGAAACCAAAAGACTGCATACGGCAACCCACCTGCTATTGGCCGCCTTGAGAAAAGTACTGGGCGGCCATGTAGTGCAGAAAGGCTCCAATATTACGGCCGATAGGCTGCGGTTTGATTTTTCGCATGCTGAAAAAATGACAGCGGAGCAATTGGCCGAAGTGGAAAAAATCGTCAATGCAGCGATTGCCGCCGATTTGCCTGTTTCTTGCGAGGAAATGACCTTGAATCAGGCCAAAGAAAAAGACGCCATGGGGGTATTCGAGTCTAAATACAACGAAAACGTTAAAGTCTACAAGGTAGGCGACGGCGACAATATTTTTTCCATGGAAATCTGCGGCGGTCCGCATGCGGAGAAAACCGGGGAACTCGGAAAATTCAAGATCCAGAAAGAAGAAAGCTCCAGCGCAGGGGTGAGAAGGATAAAGGCGACGCTGGGTGAATAGTCCCTAGCCGCAAGATAGTCCGCAAGCCCTAAGCCATAATTCAATTAGCCGGTTGGATTAATAGATGGAAAGAATTTTTAATGCCAAATTCTAAATCCGCAGTTGGCGGAAAAATTACAAACTAAAGGAAATGAAAAAGTGTAAATATCAAAACGTAAATGACAAACCAAAACTTTAAAATGGATTTAAAAAACGACTAGATTGAAATGTCGGATATATTTTTTCCGGCATGTCAACCATGAAAGCTAAAAATAATTTCGCATTTTACATTGTCACTTTGATTTTTGATTTTTAATTTTTGCGTTGATTTGAAATTTGATATTATTTGGATTTTGGGATTTGTGATTCGGTATTTAAATTATTTAAGATGCTATCGTTCCGCTATCACACCGCTCCCGCATGATGAATAATTATAATAAAAAAGTTCCTGTAGCTGCAGGAACTTTGTAATTTACCGCTAAAGTTCAAATGAATATTCCGCGCCGTTGATAGCCGCATTGAAACGCCTTGCTTCGTAGTTTGAATAAATGAATTCGGCTTTATGCCGGGCAATAACATTTAGCTTGCCGCCGTCGCAACTTTCATGCTGATGCATATAATAGGTTACTTTTTCCAAATTTTTTTCATCCCGCATGTACGCCAAGCATTCTTGCTTAAATTTTTGCCCATCGGCCATGCTGCTGTATTTATAACCTAGAATAATGCCGCCATCGGCTTGAACGAATTCGCTCGAGGACCAATGATATCCGTCTTGCTCCCGCGTTGTTCCGCCAAAATTCATCCTGCCTTTCCAGAGCAATCCCTTTTTTCCCTGCAAATCCTGGTATTTTGGCAATAGCCCGAAAAAAAACTGGCGAAGATGATCTCCGGCGCTCTTAATATCATCTATTCTAACATTAGGAATTATTTCCAGTAAATTAATAAAGATCTGTATCTTTTGATGGTATGATTCCCCCTTCGGATATATATTATTTATATGTTAGATAATTTTAATAATTAGTCAAATAATCATCACCTATTAATGCGATATAAATAAATTTTCCAGTTGGGTTAGCGTGAAAAAGAATATTTTTTCAAACCTTCATAATATTATATGCATTATTTTTTTAGGTATATTTCTTGACTTTTTATTCTTTAATCTATATAATTATTCCATATTAAATAAAAAAAATTGTTTTATTTAATTTAAACCTAAAATAAATCAATATTTTTGGTAAAATTTAACATTTTACCATATTTTTGTGTTTATAAATTATTTAGTTAATTTATAATTTTTAATGCAAGAACAAGATCAAGCCTTAAATGAGGTGGTAAATTCCAAGGATTTTATCGAAAGCAAGGGTGAAGTTATTGAAGCCATGCCTTCAGCTACTTTTAAGGTCATTTTGGAAAATGGCCATGAAATATTGGCCCATTTGTCCGGAAGAATGAGGATGAATAAAATCCGCTTGCTACCAGGCGATAAAGTTAAAGTGGAGATAAGCCCCTATGACCTGAATAAGGGAAGGATTACTTACAGGCTTTAGCTTAATATAAAGAGATTTTTATTCCAAAAAGGGCTATCCGTTTAGCCTGTATTAAATAATTCATTCAAATGAAAGTCAGAGCCTCTGTCAAAAAAATATGCAAGGACTGCAAGACGATCCGCAGAAAAGGGCGCGTGGTTGTGCTATGCAAGAATCCGAAGCATAAACAGAGACAGGGGTAAATAACAGTCAAAAGTCAAAAGTCAAAAGTCAAAAGTAATATTGATTCTCATTATGACTTACGACTAACGACTAGGGACTTTGGACTATATATTATGGCCGTAAGGATTGCGGGAGTCGTGCTCCCGAACGATAAAAGAATAGAGATCGCCTTAACCTATATTTTTGGTATTGGCACTACCAATGCCAGGAAAATAATAGCAGAAACCGGAGTCAATTCCGACATTAGGGTGAAAAATCTGGAGGAGAAAGACATCAATAAATTGCGTGAAATGGTTGAGAAAAAATACAGGGTTGAGGGCGACTTGAAGCGGGAAATTTCAGGCAATATAAAAAGGCTTAAGGAAATCCAAAGCTACCGCGGTTCCCGCCATATAAAGGGGCTGCCTTCCAGAGGACAAAAAACCAAGACCAATACCAGGACTGTCAGGGGCAATGTTAGGCGCACTATGGGGTCGGGCAGGAAGCCCACTGCGCAGAAAACATAATTTTACCGCATAACGCGTAACGCAAACTTAGTTTAAAGTCGCTAGTCACTTGTCGATAGTCGATTGAATAAATATTAATTAGAAATTTAAGGATTAAGAAATTAGAGAATTATTTGGAAATTGTCCCGCATTCCGCCAAAGGCGGAGAAATGCGGGATCCCGCTAACCCTTGGAACATGAAAGAGCGGGAGAAATTGGGAATTGGAAATTCTTTATCCTGTTGGTTGATAAAAAAGGAAAGGATAGTTTAAAAGATAATCTTTTATTAATAGGCAAATTTTTATAAAGTATGTCTGAAGAAAAGCAACAACAAGAAGAGGAAGCAAAAAGCATAATGCCCGAACCAGAGGGTGAAGCCGAGGTTGCCGTCGAGAATAGCGCAAAGCAGGAAAAAGGCCCAGTTGATGAGCCGGAACCAGCCGTTGAAGCCGCTGGCGAAGAAACCGAAAAGATAAAACTTGTTCCTGATGAACCAGCGCCGAAAAATAAATCCCAAGCGCTGGAAACCGATGATTTGCCCGAGAGCGTGAAGGCCAAGCTCGAGAAACGCAAAGAGGCAAGGGCCAAGCAGCTGAAAAAGAAAAAAGCAAAAAAGACCCGGGACAGAAAAGTCCCGATCGGAAAAGCTTATGTTAAATCTACATACAACAATACGATTGTTACATTGGCAGATATAAACGGCAACGTTCTTTCCTGGGCCAGCGCCGGCATCGCCGGTTTCAAGGGCCCTAAAAAGGCGACTCCCTACGCCGCGCAAATCATTGCAAAGATCGCAGTGATCAAGGCGCGGGAGGATTTCGGCTTGAAGGAAGTGTCGGTTTTCGTGAAAGGCGTCGGAACAGGCAGGGAATCGGCGATCAGGGCCTTGAATGCCAACGGGCTGATAATCACATCCATAAAGGACGTGACCCCGATCCCGCATAACGGCTGCCGTCCGAAAAAACCAAGGCGTGTATAGTTGATTTGCGGGCCAATCAGCCAGGCGATCAGAGAAGATTAAATATAATTGAGCAAAGACCCAAATTAACTAGCTGCCCAATTAACCAATAAACTGAGTTAAATATGGGAAAAATTCTAGATCCAAAATGTAAAATGTGCAGGAGAGCCGGCGAAAAGCTCATGCTTAAGGGCGATCGCTGCCTTACCCAGAAATGCGCGATCATCAAGCGCAACTATCCGCCGGGGTTCCATGGCACCAAAGGCAAGAAACGTCTGTCCGACTACGGCACTCAGCTGTATGAAAAGCAGAAAGCCAAAAGAACCTACGGGCTTTTGGAAAAGCAATTCAGGCTGACCTACGAGAATGCCAAAAAGATCAAAGGCGATACCGGGAAAAACCTGATGATGCTCTTGGAAATGCGTTTGGATAACGCGGTTTTCAGGACTGGCCTGGCGGCATCGCGAGCTTTGGCCAGACAGCTCGTCAACCACGGGCATTTTACTGTCAACGGGAAAAAAGTCAACATACCCTCATTCCAGCTTAAGCCCGGCGACCTGATAACGGTCAAGATTTCCAGCAGGCGCAACAAGCATTTCAAGGATTTGGGCGATAAATACAAGCAGTATGTCCCGCCCAGCTGGATGACTGTCGAACCGAAGGAATTGAGCGTAAAAATCTTGCATCAGCCGATCGAAATCGACATTCCAGCCAATATCAGTCCGCAGGCAATCGTTGAATTTTATTCAAGGTAAAAATATTCACATATTTATAACCGAAATTTAAACGCTATGTCATTAATCTCACTGCCTCAAAAAATAGAGATCAGCGAAGGCGAAACAAAAAATCATGGCATTATAACCATCGAGCCATGCTTTCCGGGATATGGTATCACTATCGGCAATTCCTTAAGGAGGGTGTTGCTTTCATCTCTTTCCGGAGCAGCTGTCGTCGGCATAAAAATAGCCGGCGCCAATCATGAGTTCATGGCATTACCCCACATCAAAGAGGACATCCTGGAAGTCATCCTTAATTTCAAGCAATTAAGATTGAAAGTACATAGCGATGAAATTGTAAAATTGGAACTGGATATTCATGGTGAAAAAGTAGTCAAAGCCGGCGATATTACCCCTAATTCTGATGTAGAAATCGTAAATCCTGATTTGGTTTTAGCTAATATTACGGATATGGCCGGCAACATCCAGGCGGAAATTTACGTTTCCAAGGGCATGGGCTACGAAACGGTGGAATCGCGCGAAAAAAAGAACCAGGAAATAGGCTATATTGAAATCGATTCAGTATTTTCTCCCGTGCTTAACGTCGGAATAAATATCGAAAATGTCAGGGTCGGAAAAATGACGAACTGGGATAAACTGACCCTGGAAGTCTTGACTGATGGCACCATTTTGCCGCAGGAAGCGTTTAGCCAGGCAGTCGCGATACTGATCGAACAATTCAGGTCGCTGGTCAAGGCTGCCGATTCCGAGGCCCTGGAAGAGACCGCAGAGGAAACGGAAAGTGCTGCGTTAACCGATAAGGCTGAAGTTGAAATGCCCGATTTAATCGAAGATGCCCCTGAAGAACCGAAGAAAAAGCGTGGCAGGCCGAAAAAAGTAGTTGAATAACATGAATTATCATAAATTTTCAGCAGATTTACTCCATTATTAAATTATGCGCCACAGAAATAAAGCAAAAATTTTGGATAGGGCCAAGCAGCCCAGGGAAATGATGCTCAGGAATCTGGCCTCCAGCGTTATATTGTACGAGAAGGTCAAGACCACGGAAGCAAAAGCCAGGGCTGTTAAGCCTCTGGTTGAAAAAGTCATTACCATAGCCAAGAAAGGCGACCTAACCGCCAGAAGGCGGATTATCGCTACGCTTCCGCAGAAAATGGCCGTAAAAAAAGCCATGGAACTTCTGGGCAAGAGATATTTGGATCGCAAGGGCGGCTATACCAGAATCGTAAAAGTCGGCAATCGCGCCGGAGATGGCGCAAAGATCGTGCAAATCGAGCTAGTCTAGAAAAATTCATACAAGTTAGCAATATGAACCAAAGGAAATTACATAAAATCGATGCGGAGGGCAAAGTTTTGGGCCGGCTGGCAAGCGAGGTGGCAATAATTTTGCGCGGCAAGCATAAGGCCGATTACGCTCCCCATATCGATGCGGGCGATATTGTTGAAATCACTAATGCCGCAAAAATAAAAATTACAGGGAACAAACTTGAAAATAAAATTTATTACAGCTATTCGGGATATCCCGGAGGGATGAAATCCAAAAATCTGAAAAAGGTCATGGAAAAAGACCCTGGCGAAGCGATTAGGAGGGCGGTTCGCAAAATGCTGCCGTCCAACCGTCTGCGCGACGGGATGCTGAAAAGGCTGATCATTAAATAGTCGTGCAACGCGTAACACGTAACAAATATTTTATCTCTAATTGTTAGCCAAATATATATAATTTTCAATTTCGAATTTCTCCCGAATCGCAATGCGAATATCCGGGATCCCGTTTACCAATGAATAATAAAAAACGGGAGAATCAAAACTTAATGCTCTAATGATTTGATATTTCAAACAATCAGGCATTTAAAATTCATTCAAAATTTGAAATTCAAAATTTACATGAAGTAATATAGTATAACGTTAAATAAGCTAAATTAGTTAAATACGTTAAATAGATTAATTATGGCAGAGGAGAAGAAGACAATCAAAGAAAAAGAAATCGAAGAAGAGGTTAAGTTCAAAGGCAAATTTATCGCTGCAGTCGGAAGGCGCAAGTCATCGGTTGCCCAGGTAAGGCTTTATTCGCACGGCAAAGGAGCGATCATAATAAACGGCAAAAAAATCAGCGAATATTTTCCAGCGTATATAGTTCCGGTAGTCAACCAGCCCTTGAAGCAGGCCGGCCTCCAGAAGGATTTAAATTTTTCCATAAAAATTTCCGGCGGCGGAATAAGCGGACAGGCTGAAGCCGCCCGCCATGGAATTTCACGCGCTTTGATAAAATTAAATTCAGAGCTCAAGCCTGCCTTAAAGCCCAAAGGATTTTTAAAGCGGGATGCCAGAAAGAAAGAAAGGAAAAAACCGGGATTAAAGAAAGCGAGAAGGGCACCGCAGTGGTCGAAAAGGTAACAGGTACAATTTATATCAAATAAGCAAAAACCTCCTAATTTTAGGTGGTTTTTGCTATAAATATGTTAAAATGAATATTGACATAATTGGTAATTTATGCTATAATTTTAAACGAATCTGTAAAAATTGTTTAAAATTCTATATAAAAAAGGAAGGAAATAACAATGATGAGGAATTTCAATCAATCCGGAGGTTGGTTCTTTTCAGGAATAGTCTTATATTGTTTGCTCCTACCTTTAATCAGCGGCCTAATTGCTCAAGACAATATTGTTACTACTTTAATAGTTTGTTACGTGGCATATATTGTCATACTAGCTGTCAGCAGCGTTTCTGAAGTTCCAGGATCAGTTTCTAGCGTCGGTTATGGCAGCATGATCGCCATGGGAATTATGCTTACAGCACCCGCTGCCATATTCATCTATGCCATGGTTATATTCAAATGTGCTCATTGAAGCCACGTTAAAAAATATATTCTAATCAAGTCGCCAATATTTTTAATATAAGGCGACTTTTTTACTAAAAAATGGCTCTAATATCTAGATTTTTAAGTTTGATAAAATTTGAAATTTACAGTTAATTTGGATATACTATAAATGGAAAATAGTATTATTATGAATTTATTTTCTTATATTAATTCCCCTCATAAACAGAGGGGAATTAATATAAGAAAATATTATGCCGGAAAAAGTTGCCGATATTGCCAAAAATACATCTTATTTCACCTTTGCCTTGATTCTCCAAAAAATTATTTCTTTCAGCTGGTTTATCATCATCGCCAGAGCTTTGGGGCCCGAAGATCTCGGCAAATATTATTTTGCCATTTCTTTTACGACCATCTTTGCGATTCTGATCGATCTGGGTTTTGCCAGCGTGCTGACCAGGGAGATTGCCAAGGACAATTCAAATACCGAAAAGCTGGTTGGTACCGTGCTGGGCATGAAGGTCCCGCTGGCTTTTGTTACGATGCTGGTAGTCTGGGTCGCCATCAATTTACTGGGTTATCCGCTGATCACGCGCCAACTGGTCTATCTGTCGACCATTTGCATGATTCTGGATTCATTTTCGCTGACCTTTTTTTCAACGATCAGGGGCTACCACAATCTATTGTATGAAAGCATCGGTTCGGTAATCTTCCAGCTGATCATAATCGGCAGCGGTTCGCTGATACTATATATAAAAGGAGATTTGCGGGTATTGATGGGCTCGCTGATCCTGGCCAGCATCTATTTCTTTTTCTTTTCAATGTATTTGGCCGTTAAAAAATGGAAAATCAGGCTGA
>CAZAFZ010000017.1:0-10446 GCA_964484745.1 uncultured Gammaproteobacteria bacterium
GATTCGGCAAGCTAATGCTTTTTTCTATCCAGAGCCCGGTTTTTTTGCAGTAAATTTTTTTGCCGTTGAAAGTTTTATCGATCCGGAGCGACTTGGTCAGGCGGGCAGGACCGGCATAAGCAAGTCGTAAGTCATTAGTCGTTAGTCGTAAGTCATTTGATTTATCTATTGGCTTAACTGCGCGGACGAGCACTGCTGAAGGATATCCATTCTTACCAGTAACGATATTGAGCATGTAGTGCATGCCGTAAGTGAAGTAGACGTAAATATGGCCGGGAGGGCCGAACATCACTTCATTACGGGGCGTTTTTCCGCGGCTGGCATGGCTGGCTTTGTCTCGGAAGCCTTCATAGGCTTCTGTTTCGACTATTATGAATTTTACGATCCGGCCGTTTATTGCTCTCATTAAAAAACAGCCCAATAATTTTTGGGCAACCGCGAGTGATGACTGGCTGTAAAATTCCTGCTTGATAGGCATCGGTCTATTGAGTAATGAATTTAATCCCGTCCGTCAAGCTGATGATTTTGGATAATTGGATCTTTCCGGGCTTGACTTCCATGTTGGGTATCAGGGCCTTTTTAAATCCCAGCTTTTCGCCTTCAAGGATGCGTTTTTCCAGGTTTTTTATTTTTCTGATTTCCCCGCCAAGGCCGACTTCGCCCAAAATTATTATATCCCGCCCGATTTCCAGGTTCAATAGCGATGAAGCTATCGCGAGGCAAACGGCCAAGTCCAGCGAAGCATCATTGACCTTGAATCCGCCCACTACATTCAAAAAAACGTCCTGATTGGTCAAATTGACCTTGGCGCGTTTTTGCAGGACCGTAATCAGGATTTGCAGCCGGTTCAGGTCGTATCCCGAAGCTTTCCTTTGGGGGTAGCCGAAAAACGTTTTGGATACTAGCGCCTGAACTTCGACCATGAACGGCCTGGATCCTTCCATCAAGCAGCTAATAGCCGAACCGGGCAGGGAAGATTGGCTGACATCCAGGAAAATTTTTGATGGATTTTTAATTTCGGCAAAACCGGCTTCGGTCATCCGAAAGACGCCGAGTTCATTGACCGAGCCGAAGCGGTTTTTCGTAGAGCGCAGGATCCTTAAATCGCTGCCTACTTCCGATTCGAGATAGATGACGGTATCGACCAGATGCTCCAGCGATTTCGGACCGGCGACGGCTCCGTCTTTCGTAATATGGCCGATAATAATAAAAGCGATATCCTGCGATTTGGCGAGCTCCATGCATTTGGTGGCAGAGATTCTGATTTGGCTGACGCTGCCCGCCTCCGAAGGAAGAGCTGCGGAATAAATCGATTGGATGGAATCGATTATAACCAAATCAGGCTTGATCATTTCGATTACGGCCAAAATTTTTTCCAAATGAGTATCGCTGATGAATTTAATATTTTCGCATTTAATGTTGAGCCTATCCAGGCGGGTTTTAACCTGGTAAGCGGATTCCTCCCCGCTGACATAAGCGACCTGGCTCGTTTTCTGGACGGCATCGGCGATTTGGGCGACAATCGTGGATTTGCCGATTCCCGGCTCTCCGGACAGCAGGACCAGCGAGCCCGGCACCAATCCGCCGCCCAGCACCCTATCGGCTTCTTCGATTCCGGTTATGATCCGGCTTTGATTTTTCAGCCGGAGGCTGCCTAAATCTACAACATCGCCCATATCGGCATGAACCGCCTGCACCGACCTCTCTTTTTCGTTCACGGTCTTTATCTGCAGGGTATCCCATTTTCCGCACTCAAGACAGCGCCCGCTCCACTTGGGAGTCTGGGCGCCGCAATTCGAACAGCTGTATACGGTGATGGTTTTGTTTTGCATAGCCAGCTTATTGGAGTTTGCTTAATTCATAATCAACCGCTTGCTTGATATCGGCATAGCTTACTTCGCCTAACATTTCCATATCGTTGACGTAAACGAAGGGAATGCCCGAAATGCCCAAAGCTTGCGCTTCGTCGATATTATCCAATACTAATCCGGAAACCGCCGGGTCCTGCAGGCATTGCCGGAAAGCATCCGTATCAAGGGACAGCTGGCTTGCCAGACTGATGAACAGATCGTCCGTTGCCTCGCCGTTGGAAGAATATAGCAAGTCATGGTATTCCCAGAATTTGTTTTGTTTTTGGGCGCAGCGTCCAGCAACGGCGGACCGGTAAGATTCCGAGGTAGTAAAATTTTCCGGGAAGTCCTTCCAGATCAGCCTGACTTGACCCTTATAATCTTCAATGATTTTTTTCAGTTCGGATTCCTGCTGGGAGCAGAATTCGCATTTGAAATCCGAAAATTGCACGATTGTTACCGGGGCCGTGGTCGGTCCGATCGAGGGGTCGATATCGCCTATCAGCGGAGCTTCCAGGGAGTTTTCAAATTTCGGAACCTTGCTGATCAAAGGATCCGAACTCTCCAGGCTATTTTCGTTTATTTTCACCAGCGTATTATCGGTTGAATCTGTAACTAGCCTGTAAAAAAAGCGGAAACCTATGAATAAAGTAAAAAGCAGCACTAAGTTTACAATAGCGGCGGCAACGAAAATAAAAACCGGGAAATTCTTGTTTTTAAACAATTTAAGCATAGGGTTATAAATTTATTTTATAGATTTTACCGTTTGAGTCGTTAAAATAGAGGTATCTCGCGTTTTCAGAAATCATCAGATTTTTTATAGTATAAGAACCGTCCGGAACAGCCAATAGCCGCTTCATGCCTGTCGCAAGATCCAAATAATAAATGTCATCCTTGGTGCTTTCGGCCAGCTCCCGCATTAAGCCGGCGCCATCCGGCAATTCTTCGGGCACTGCGCAGTAGGCGGTGGTGCTGTCGAAAAAAACGCATTTTTCAGCCCAGGTTTCTATATCCAGACTTTTTCTTCCGCTGCCGACATCGTTTCCGCTGGCGTTGACTACCCAAAGCAGCGGCTTCAGATTGGTATCGGTTGAATAGACGCTGTATAAAATCTTTTTTCCGTCCGGAGACCAGATATATTCGAATCCCCGGCCTTCGATCATCATGGATTTGAAATTTTCCTGATTCTGTCCGATAAGATAGATTTCCTGCTGGTCCAAGCCTGTGCCTTCGCGGTAAGTTGCAATTACCTGGTTGTTCGGCGACCAGCTAACGTCCACCAAATCGGCATTCTGGCCGATTTCATCGATGATTTTTGCCCTTGAACCGTCGCTGTTAGCCGTCATCAGATAACGGTTGTTTGTATCCTTGCCCATGCTTTTAGCGGCGATCATATCGCCGGAGGGCGAAAAACTGAACCCTTGCCAATGGGCAGGGATGGTGATTTGCTGGTCTTGGTCAAAATTATATATGATATTTGATCCATCCGGATATTCCAGTACCGCGCTATTTTTCCGGGGAGACCAGGTCACCTGCTCAACATCATAAAAAGCACGCTCGCTCATCGGAATTATATTGCCATTGTTGTCGAGTTTATAAAATTTCCCGTCGGATTCGTTGTAATATTGCAGTCCCTTGCCGTCCTGGCTTACTATAGGATCCAGAGAAGGGGTATCGATCAGCGGTTCGGTTTCGGTAAGCCCTCCGCTGGCAAGCTTGTCCGGGACAGCGCCTTGGTCGGCTGCGCCGGTTTGCCCGGCAGAAAGCCCGCCCGCGCCGGTGGTTTCGGCGACTTGCCCGGTTCCGACCTGGGCGACAGGCAATTTGCCGGTTTGCGATTCGGTCGTTGATGCGGTCTCGGAAGTTTCCGGACCCCGTATCGCCGGGCGGAAAAAGAAATAATATAGCAGATATCCCATTAATAATACTGTGGCCAGGAAACCAAAGGCAAAGATGATTTTTTGGTATTTACGGATAAATTCCATAATATTTCATGATTTTGTTTAAGAGCTTGAAATATGTTATAATTAAACAAGGAAATTATTATTTTTTACAAAAATATAGTATAATTAAAATAGTTGTACTGTTGATAAGCTACCTATATTATATAACAATATCTAAATTTATTAAAGCAAATCGTTATTTTGCGTTTTTAATATTAATGCTTCCGCCCCTTTGCTGAATTATGAACATTTTTTCTTCAAACCAGAAAAGCTATCTTGGTGTAGATATTGGCACTTCCGGGGTTAAAATTGTTGAAATCAAGAAAGAAAATAATCAACCTAAGCTATTTTCTTACGGTTTTAGCGAGACTATCAGCGTAGATTCGGAAAAAACTGGCCCAAAGGAAATCAATGACATAGCAAAGCTGGTAAATGCCATTCACAAGAAAGCCGGAATGGTTTCCAGGGTTGCGGTATCGGCCCTTCCTACATTTTCCGTGTTTACTTCTATTTTGACCTTAACCAATGTTGATAGGCGCGATATGGCATCGGCTGTAAATTGGGAGGCAAAAAAAGTTATTCCTCTTCCATTGGAAGAAATGGTTTTGGATTGGGTAGAAATCGATGAGAACAATAACGGCAAAAAAGGAGACAATAAAAACAACGAAAATCAAGGAAACGCCAAAAAAGTGAATCGGGTATTGTTGACGGGCGCATCGCGTTCGCTGGTTGAAAGGTATATTTCTATTTTTAAAATCGCGCAAATCCAGCTGTTAAGCCTTGAAACGGAAATTTTATCTTTAATCCGTTCAATCCTGGGAAATGATAAATCGTCCGTCATGCTAGTTGAAATCGGAACCAATACTACGGACATTTCGATTGTCGAGAAAGGCATCCCGGTGCTTAACCGGAGCCTGGATATCGGCGGGAATACCATTACCAAAGCTATCGGCAGCAGTTTGAATATCGGCTACAATCGCGCCGAACAATTCAAATATGATATGGGGATCAGTTCATTCAACAGCCAGGAGGATATCGTGCCTAAAACGATAATTGAGTCGTTGGCTCCGATAATCAACGAGATAAAGTATACGCTGAATCTCTACCAGTCCAAAAGCATGCACGGCGTAGACAAAATTGTATTATCCGGAGGCGGCGCGATGCTGATCAATTTTTCTACATATTTGTCCAAATTGCTGAATATTAATGTAATAATCGGAGATCCCTGGTCGCGCGTTGCGTATCCATTGGAGCTCGAATCTTTGCTTAAGGAAATAGGCCCGCGGCTATCCGTAGCCATTGGATTGGCGTTGAGGGAGATATAATAAATAGTCAATTAGTCCCTAGTCGTTAGCCATTGGTCATTTTCGCGCAACTCATAAATCGTAACCCAGCATTGTTTTAAGTCCATATAGTTAAAAGTTATAAAGTTCAGAGTACGGAGTACCGAGATATGAAAAAGATTCAAAAATGGAAAGAAGAAAAGATTTATGAGTTTAGATTTAGGATATAAGATTTAAGAAAATTTTGATGAATTTAAGAATTGGAAATTATGAATTTATTTAAAATCATTTACAAGCCTTTAAAAAGGTTTTCAAGTCGAATAATATTCGCATCTAGCATTAAATATCTATGAGCGAGATCGATTTCATCAATCAAAACAAAAAAAACGCCAAGCAGAAAGAAGAGCCTGAAGAATCGGCGGATATCGAATATTCCAAACCTAATGACGAAGAAATAGATTTAACCGGAGGAACTCCGAGAAAAAAATCGTTTTTTGATTTTTTCGGCTTGTTTGGTTCCAGCAATATCGCCGCAAAGGAAAAATTGCATAGGCCTTCTTTTAATGGCGATCGGGCCAATAAGGAACTCTGGAAAAAAGTTATAGATAAAAAATCGGAAAAGCCGGCAGTTTATGAAAAACAGCCGTTAGCCCGGCCCGTTTCCCCTGTTCCGCCAAAACACGCAGCTAGTCCGGCCAAAAGCGAGGGGATTTTTTCTTTTCTTAATAATTTCGGCTCTTCCCAGGCGGCACGGTCCCGAGCTGAAGGCGGCAGCGATAGGGAGCAAAGCAGAGAAGTGGAAGAAATATTGCTTTCGAAAGGTTTGCCCAATGCGGAAAAATCAGAATCGGCAAAAACCACCAGGGAAACCGCGCCGGCCCCGCGGGCAACCCGGCAAAAAGAGTCGGATGAATTGGATATTCTGCAGACCAACCTGATCAAGGACACATCCTTGGGTTTTATCGATTGGCACAAAAATCTTTACACGATAATATTTTCCGTTATTTCGTCCATACTTATTATTACTCTGGCCTACGGAGGCATTGCATACTGGGGAATTAAAAACATCGAAAAAACAAAAATAAATACCGGAGAGCTTCTAAATATGGAAAAGAATATCGACCTAGGAATGGCCAGGGTGCAAAACGATCAGATCCTTGTTTCAGAAAAAAAATTCCCAGCTGTCAAATATCTGATCGAGAATCATATCTATTGGACCAAACTTTTTAAATTTTTGGAAGACAATACTCTAGCTAAAGTATATTATAACGGTTTTTCCGGAGATACTTCCGGCAGCTATACCCTGGTAGCGCGGGCCGAAAACATCAAAGCCGCCGCCGAGCAGATCAAAGCATTTGGTTCAAACGAATGGGTCTTGCAGTCAACGACCTATGGGATGTCGATCGGATCTTCGGGGGCAACCGAAGGCAGCAATTTGCTGACCGACAAAGAAGTAAATTTTTCCGCGACCCTTAATCTGAAGCCGAATATTTTCAGGGATTATATTTCTGCCAGCCATTGAATTTTTTTATGGATATAAAAGAATATAAACAAAAAATAATAATTGCGGTTGTACGCTATAACGGATTAATTTCCTTGGTTTTAGCGTTGATTATCCTGATTGGAGGATATTTTCTGGTTATAGGCCCGTTTTACAGCCAAACCAAGCAAAAATATCTTGATTCAAAAACTTACAATGAATCCCTTTACAACGGAAAGAAAGCTGCGCTGGATAAATTGGCAAGCATATTAAATGATTTCAACAACATCAAAGACATCGATAAGCAGAAGATCGATAAGATACTGCCGTCTAATCGCGACCACATAGACCTTTTCCCCGAAATTGAATATCTTACCCTTAGAAATGGATTGCTTTTCAATTCAGTCGGAATCACGGAGATTTCCGATGTATCCAGTGTTGTAGCGGTGGAGGATGCTTCCAAGGCCAAGCTAAAGAATATCGGCGCATTTCTGATTTCAATATCTGTCAGCGGAGCGGATTACCAGAATTTTAAAAAATATCTGGCCAGCCTGGAAGAAAATTTACGGCTGATGGATGTGATTCGCTTGAGTTATGATCCAAAAAGCAAAGCCGCCAGCCTCGAGATATTAACTTACTTTTGGAAAGATCAATAAAATGTTAGCAGTAAAAAATAGAACAATCAACAAAAACAAGCTGATCATATACCTGAGCTTGATAATTATTATTATTGCCGGAATAACCATCCAGATCTTTCTCAGTTATTTCCCTTCAAATCCGGATGAAATGGACCAGGGAATCGTTTTATTCGGTCCGGCCGGTGACGCAGGAGTCCAAAAGCAGGATTCCTTGTCCGGCATCGCCACTACAGCGCCGGTGCAGTTAAATATTTATGAAGTCGGGCTTTATAGCGCGATTGTCGATAACCCTAAATATAAATCCTTGAAAGAAAGCTATTTAGACGATTTAACCCCTATACATAAAGGCAAAGATAACCCATTCGCCCCTTAGCTTATGACAAAAACCGAAGAGTTGCTTGAAAATATGGTGGCTAACCAGCTGATTTCTTTTAATCAGTTGACAGAGGTCAAGGAAGAATCGGTCAGGCAGAATAAAAATGTCGAGGACATTATATTGGAAAAAGGCTTCATAGACATCGAGGATTACACCAAGGTTAAAGCGGCGGTTTACGACCTGCAGTATGCCAATATTTCAGACCAAAAAATCGATGAATCCGCCATAAACACAATATCGCCGGAAACAGCCGAGAATTATCATATCCTTTGCTTTGAGCGCGATGCGGAAAAAATAAAGATCGGAATCCTGGATCCGGAGAATTTGAAAGCATTAGAGGTTGGAGATTTTATCGCCAAAAAAGAAGGCTTAAAAAATGAATACTATCTGATTTCCCCGGTTTCATTTAAAAACGCCTTTAAGAATTACAAGGCTTTATCCAGAGAAATCAAAACCGCCCTGGATTCCAAAACTCAGGAAGATAGAGCAAAAAAGCAGGTCCAGAAGGAAGCAGAAAGCCTGGAGTTTGAAGAAGTGATTAAAAGCGCGCCGGTAGCGAAGATAGTTTCCGTAATTATGCGCCATGCGGTTGACGGGCGCGCCAGCGATATCCATATCGAACCGATGCAGAATGAGACCAGGGTGCGCTATCGCATAGACGGAGTTTTGTATACTTCGCTGACTCTGCCGAAAAACGTCCACAATTCGATCGTCGGCAGGGTAAAGGTTTTAGCGAATATGAAGCTGGACGAAACCCGGATCCCCCAGGACGGCAGGATCAGGGAATCTATCAGCGGAAAAGAAATCGATTTCCGTGTTTCCATCCTGCCTTTGATGAACGAAGAGAAGATCGTTATGAGGATTTTGGACGTATCCCGCGGGGCGCCGACCCTTGAGGACCTAGGATACGGCGGATTGGGCCTCAGGATCATTAAAACCAATACCAAAAAAACCGACGGCATGTTCCTGGTCACTGGTCCGACGGGATCGGGCAAATCGACAACTCTATTTTCAATTTTGACCCGGATGAACAAAGAAGGGATTAATATTTCCACGTTGGAGGATCCGGTTGAATATTTTATCAAGGGCGTTAACCAGGCGCAGATACGTCCGGAAGTAGGATTTAATTTCGCGACCGGCCTGCGTTCGATCCTGCGCCAGGATCCCGATATCGTGATGGTCGGCGAAATCCGGGATAATGAAACCGCCGAATTGGCTATCCATGCCAGCTTAACGGGGCATTTCGTGCTATCGACTTTGCATACCAATAATGCGCTGGGAGCGATTCCCAGGCTTTTGGATATGGAAGTCGAGCCATTTCTCTTAGGCACGACCCTCAATACCATTGTCGCCCAAAGGCTGGCCAGAAGAATCTGTGATTTCTGCAGGCAGGAAGAAGACTTGAACCAGGATATTTATGCGGAACTCAAGAAGACAGTTGATGCCATTTCCGATGATGTTTTCATGGGTGAGCTTAAGGATTTCGACCGGTCGAACTATAAAGTTTACCGGGGCAAAGGCTGCCCCCGCTGCGGCAATACCGGTTATAGCGGCAGGATCGCGCTTTCCGAAGTGCTGAATATCGACGAGCAGATAGAGCATAATATTGTCACCGAGAAAATTAAGGCAATGACCATCGAGGACGTTAAAAAGTCCCAAAAATTCGTCAGCTTAAAAGAAGATGGAATGGTTAAAATACTCAAAGGGCTGACTTCATACGAGGAAGTATTGAGGGTTTTTCAGGAGTAAAATTCAAATAATATGCTTTTTGACGCTTTGCTTATTGCAGAAATCAGCCGGTTCAACCGCCATTAAACATTAAGCATTGGCCATAATTCATCGTAAAAGATGCTTAATGCCAAATGCTGAATGGTTAATAATTAATCGGATAAATTATATGGACAGAAAAAATAAAGTTTTGATCGTTGAAGACGATGTGTTTCTTCTTAATATGTACGCCGAAAAATTCACCCTTGAAAATTATCAGGTCTTTGCGGCAGAAGAGGGTAAAAAGGGGGTTAAGCTGGCGCTGAAAGAAAAACCGGACATAATACTTTTGGATATTATTTTGCCGGGCATGAACGGTTTTGACGTGTTAAAAGCGATCAAGGAGGATGAATCAACCAGGCATATACCGGTAATCCTTTTAACTAATCTGAGCCAGCGCGATGACATTAACAAGGGGCTGGAACTTGGCGCGGTGGATTACCTGATCAAAGCTCATTTTATGCCGTCGGAAGTGGTGGAAAAAGTCAAGAATATTTTATTTAAGCAATAATACGATGGAAATATCATTATATCTGAGCCAATTATTGACTAAAACAGCGGGCAGGAATGCTTCCAGCCTGCATTTGACGGTGGGCGGCTTGCCGACGCTTCGCGTTGACGACCATTTTGAGGTCATTGAGTCCGATGCTATCGTAGACCTGGAAACGATTGAAAAAATAATCGAAATATACCTGGATGCCGACGAAAAACAGCGCCTAGCGGAGAACAAATCACTGATGACAGTTAAGAATTTTTCCAATTTCAGGTTTAAGGTCAGCGTTTTTTACCAGAAGAAAATGCCTTCTTTATCCTTTTTTTATATTCAACCGGATATTACGACGCTCGACGAATTGAAATTCCCCGTCGGGTTAAAAAAATTCCTGGATCTAAGCTCGGGGCTATTGGTTATTTCCGGCCCCCACCTTTCCGGCAAATCCAATACGGCCGCCGCATTTATCGAGGATATGAACAGGAATTTCAATAAACGCATTATAACCCTGGAAGACCCGATCGAGCGGCAATTTATCAGCAAAAAATGCATAATTGAACAGCGGCAAGTCGGAGTGGACGTCGCGACATATGAGGACGGCTTGTATTATGCTATGAAA
>CAZAFZ010000018.1:0-10152 GCA_964484745.1 uncultured Gammaproteobacteria bacterium
GCTGTTTTGAAATACTCGATGTTTTGGAAAAGGAACTCGATATCCCCGTGTTCCATGACGACCAGGACGGTACCGCGATTGCCGTTCTGGCCGGGCTGATCAATGCCTGTCGCGTTACGGGCAAAGTATTGAAAGAGCAAAACATCGTTGTCAACGGGGCAGGAGCGGCCGGAATCGCGATCGCCCGCCTGCTTTTTGCCTCCGGCGTCGTAAAGCTGGTCCTGCTCGATTCGGTAGGAACGATTTATGCCGGACGCAAAGGGTTGAACAAATATAAAGCCGAAATCGCCAAAAAAACCAACCGTAAAAAGATCAAAGGCGGATTAGCAGAGGCGGTTAAGCAAGCCGATGTATTTATCGGAGTTTCCAAAGGCAATATCGTTACTCCGGCAATGGTAAAAAGCATGAATTCCGGACCGATAATTTTCGCCCTGGCCAACCCGATGCCGGAAATTCATCCCCGGCTCGCGAGGCAAGCGGGCGCTTCCATCACGGCAACCGGCAGGTCTGATTTTCCCAATCAGATCAATAACGCCCTTGTTTTTCCAGGTTTATTCAAAGGACTGTTATCTAATCCGGGCAGAAAAGTGACGCCTAAATTGAAGATTAAGCTGGCCACGGTTTTAGCATATAGCATTAAGCCCGAGAAAAATAGATTAATGCCTTTAATAACCGATAAAAAAGTATCCGCAAATATTGCCAATGCAATTTGAAAAATTCAAGATTTAATCAGGAGGGAAGCATGCCGGAAGAATCCGATGCAGGTACTGAAGCGAATAAACCGGTTTTAGAATTGAAAGAAGTACCCGAAGACGCTTTCAGGGACAATACAAGCCAATTCGGATTTAATCTGAATATCCGCTTCGGCGATGAATTGTACAGGATCATCTGCCCGGTTTGCGGGAGAAGCACTTTCGAGTGCCGGGAAAGTTTCGAATCCGACGCCATTGATGGCGACAACGGCCGGGAATTATTTATCCGGCAAAAATTAGCCAATGTCATCTGCAGTTATTGCGAAATTTCCATTACCAAAATGCAGAACGGCAACGGCCATGATAAGGAATCGGATAATGTTTCAGGTAACACGCCTAATCCCAGAATAAAACAGGATGGCAAAATTGCCAGTGTTTATTTCCATGATATTTTTTGTCCGCTCTGCGGATCAAAAGTATTCCACCAATTTTCCGGAGGCGCCCTATTGGTCTGCGAAAAAGGCCATACGATCGGCGTCAGAATGATCAAAAGGATACTGCATTAAGTAATGGCAGAGGCTGTTTTACAGCCTCTTTTGATTGACAAAAGCGCGGTTTTAAAGTAATATGCATTGATGGGGACTCGCTGAAATTACAAGGAGGCGGCGAATGCAATCAAAAACGGTCATTACAAAGGTTGGTTCCTCCATATTAACCCGCGGAGGAGTGATCATTGACATCAATTTAATTCAAAAATTAGCCTGGCAGATAGCTTTCCTGAAAAGGAAGGGGCATCGTTGTTTTCATATCACATCCGGTGCGGTTAAAAGCGATCCGAATCTGTCACGGCAGAAGGATGAGCGGTCGGCAATCGGCCAATGCCGCTTAATGAGCTTCTACATCAGGGCGTTCGCGGAATACGGCTTTGAAGTCGCCCAAATCCTTTTGACCCATGCCGACATCTCCGGCTATTATATCAAGAAGAACGGCGATTTTATCTTCATCGCACCGAAAGTATCCGGTTTGATCGAAAGATTCATGGCTTACCCTGATTTAATTGCCATAGCCAACAATAACGACTCGGTAGACAACACCGAAATAGACGGTTTGGTTGATTGCCGGGACAACGATAACCTGGCGGCGCATATTGCCTTGGGGTTTTCGGTAAAGCCGGATTTAGTGATCTTGGCTTCTGACACTCCCGGGGTTTGCGGCAAGGACGGCAAGGTAATTCCGGTAGTCAAGAGTAAAGATTATGAATACGTCAGGTCTTGCGCTGTCGAAACGGATGGCTGCGGCTACGGCAAAGACGGCATGGACACTAAAATATCCGCCTGCATCCATCTTGCTCAAAATGGCATCAATGCGCATATCGTTTCCGGGCACGAATCAGAGTGCTTCTTAAGGGCAGTCAGCGGCGAAAAAAATTTCGGCACTTTTTTCCCAAGAATATAATCAGATTTTTTCAATTAAGTCCGCTAAATGGTGCGGACTTTTTAAATATTCCTACATTTGGCGATAAAGCATTTCAGCCACGCTGAAAAAGTGTTGCGCGATATAATCACGGAACTTCATCGAAAGATCGTGAGTTATCCGCATCCGGCTGAAGGCGTTTCGGGATTTTTCGAACATGGGGCTTTGGAGGAAATTTTATTTTCCAGATAGCTTTCATTGGCGAGAATTAAAAGGCCTCTTTTGGTAAGGGGATTTTTTCTTTTAATATATTTTTATTCCGGCACTATTTTTCAGAAACAGTGATATTATGTTATAATATAAATAATTAAAACATCAAAAAATGGAAGAATTAGAGCAAAATTGGCATGCGCTTGAATATACCAAAGCGCTAAAATTTTTAAATACCGGCGAAGACGGATTATCGAAAGAGGAAGCCGAAAAAAGGCTTGCCAGATTCGGAAAGAATAAAATTTCGGAAAAGGGGCAATTATCCGTATTGAAGGTATTTATGCTCCAATTTAAAAGCCCATTGGTATCTATTTTGATTGCTGCAGCGCTGATTTCCCTGGCGCTTAGGCATAATATCGATGCGGCCATAATATTCGGCGCGGTTTTTCTGAATTCTTTGATCGGTTTTTTCCAGGAATATAAAGCCAACAACATCCTTGAGAAGCTGAAGACATATTTCGTGCCGCAGGCGTTCGTATTGCGCGAAGGGGAAAGGTCGCAAATTCCGGCCGAAGTTTTGGTGCCCGGAGATATTCTGGTATTGAAGATCGGAGACATAGTTCCTGCCGATGCAAGAATTATCAAAGCCGATAACCTGGAAATAAACGAATCCGTGCTTACCGGCGAAGCAATGCCAACCGAAAAGAGCGCCGACCCGGCCATAGTGGGCTCTCCTTTAGGCGACCGCTTTTCAATGGTTTATGCCGGGACAGCAGTTGTCCGCGGAACAGGACTAGCTGCCGTAACCGCTACCGGCAGGTTTTCCGAATTCGGCAGACTGGCTGAATTAGCCGGCGCCGCAAAAGAGGAGAGCACTCCTTTACAGGCCAAGCTTGCCAAGCTGGGGAATTTTCTTGGCATAACGATAGGCTTGATCTGTGTCGGCATCATATTGTTCGGATTATTTTTCATAAAAATGGATTTTTTCAGCATTTTCGTCACCGGCGTTGCAATCGCGGTTTCGGCCATACCGGAAGGCCTGCCAGTGGCGGTATCGGTCATTCTGATCATAGGAATGCAGCAGATACTCAAGCGCAAATCGCTGGTCAGAAAGCTGGTAGCCGCTGAAACTCTAGGTTCGGTAACGGCGATTTGCACCGATAAAACGGGCACATTAACCGAAGGCGATATGCAAATTACCGAAATAATTTTTCCGGATCAAAAGATTTCCGTCAACCGCGCCAAGATTAAGGAAGAGAGTCCGGAGGTGGTAATCCATGCTTTAAAGATCGCCTTGCTTTGCAATGATGCCATAATAGCGCAGGGGGAAGAGCTGGAAGAGCTGAAAATCATCGGTTCACCGACCGAAAAGGCGCTCATGCAGACCGCCATTCAAGCAGGCCTGAATCCTAAGGCGGTCAACAGCGACTATCCGCGCCTCAAGGTATTGCCGTTCGATTCGGCGCTGAAGCGCATGATGACGATCAATCAGGCAAAATCAGGCGATAAGCTTTTCGGCGGGCCTTACGTGTTGCTTTGCAAGGGCGCTCCTGAAATAGTGCTGGAAGCCGCCGGCTATTATAACTTAAACGGAGAATTGAAGAAGCTGACCGAAGCAGTACGCGATAACATTAAACAGGAGATTTCCTCCCTGACCAGCAAGGGCTACCGGCTTTTGGCGCTTGCCTATAAAAATCTTGAAAAAGCTCCGGTTGAACCTTTTTGGGACGCTCTGGCCCAGGACTCTGTTTTCATCGGGATGGCCGCGCTAAGGGACCCGCTCAGGGAAGAGGCGAAAAGCGCCATTAAGCTTTGCCGCGAAGCCGGAATCAGGCCGATTATCATTACCGGCGACCATCAAAAAACCGCCATGGCGGTTGCCGAAGAAGCCGGTTTTCCGATCCACAGCGCTAAAGCGATTACCGGAGAAATTCTGGATCGGACAGACGATCAGGAGCTTCTGAAAATGATCAAAAAAACCGCGGTATTCGCCAGGATCAGCCCCCACCATAAATTGAGGATAGTCAAAGCATTGAAAGCCAGAGGGGAGGTTGTTGCCATGACCGGTGACGGAGTCAATGATGCGCCAGCCATTAAAGCCGCCGATATCGGCATTGCGCTTGGCTCCGGTTCGGAAGTATCCAAGGAGTCGGCGGATATCATCCTGCTCGATAACAATTTAAGCACCATTGTGGCCGCGGTAGAGCAAGGACGGGTGATTTTTTCCAACATCAGAAAGGTGATCACATTCCTGCTGTCGGACTGCTTTTCGGAGATTATTCTGATCAGCGGCGCATTGTTTTTCGGACTGCCTCTGCCTCTCTTGCCGGCCCAGATTTTATGGCTCAATATCGTAAATGACGGCTTTCCCAATTTCGCTTTGGCCTTTGAAGCCGGGGAAGCGGGGATTATGCAGCGCCCCCCGGTCGATAAGCATGAGCCGATCGTCAACCGGGACATGAAAAATATCATCTTTCTCGTTGGCATCATCAGGGATCTGATAATTTTCATCATTTTTTATTATTTGATATTCTACACTGCCGATACCGCTTATGTCCGAACAATTATTTTCGCGAGCCTGGGAGTTAAATCCTTATTGTCAATTTTCAGTTTGCGCAATCTGCACAGGATGGTTTACGAGCTTAACCCGTTTGTGAACCGCTATTTGAATATTTCCATCAGCCTTAGTTTTGCCTTGATTTTAGCCGTAGTCTATTGGCCCCCGCTGCAGAAAATTCTTATGACCAAAGCCCTGGATGCTGCCGGTTGGCTGGTTGTTTTCTTGATCGGCATTGTTAGCGTTATACTTTTGGAATTCTATAAATTGAACGTGATTATACCTAAATCCATAAAAAAATGATATAATTTTCGTGCAGCATAAAAAAATGGGAATATTGAACATAAAGAATAAAAAGAATAAATCCAAGCGCGATTATAGCCGTTATCTGGTTGCCCTGGCCGGATTATGCTTTTTGGTATTGATCAGCATCCCCTTAGCCAAAAATATCAGCCAACAGCATAAAATCGACAGCGAAATCAAGGATTTGGAAAAGGAAATTAATTCCGTGGAAGAGAAAAATGACGGACTGAGAAAAGTTATGGATTATATGTCTTCCGATCAATTCATCGAAGAGCAGGCGCGCCTGAAATTCGGCCTGCAAAAGCCCGGAGAGCAGGTAGCTGCCGTTAAAAACCTTGAAAACGGCGATGCGATTGAGCAAAATTCTGATGATGAGGGGAATTCCAAGTATTTGGTCCAAAATTTGGATACGGGCGGGAAAAGGAATCTGTCAAATCCGGAAAAATGGTATTACTATTTTTTAAAGACGGAAAATATTGTAAAATAATATTAATATGGAGGAAAAAGCAAACGAAAAGGAAAATAATGCGGCCAACAGCGGTATTAAAGGTGATAATGAAAAAATTCGCGAACAGCGCGAGGCTGTTTTAAAATATATAGGCGAACTTGAAGAAAAAAATAATATCCAAAAAACAGCCGAGGCCAGCGCAAGGCCAGCGGTAAAAGCCGTAAAAAAGGAATTTCCTGCCAAGCCGGTTAAGGTTGTTACAGCGGAGAAAATGGATTTTGTTAAAAAGCTTGAAGAAGAAACCAGGGAACAGGCGGCCGTGGAAAGAAAAGCTCCCTCGGTTGAAAAGGATAAAAAGGCCATCGAAGGCTTTTTTGATAAGCTTGTCGCCAAGCCCGCTCATAAAAAGCAGCCCATAGCCAGCGCGCCGGATAAGCAAGAGGCCAAAAAAATTTCGCCTAAAACTCCCGGAAAGCGGAAAGAAGAAGCGCCGGCTCAAGCTTTTCCGCAAAAAGCTGAAAAGGCCGATCCTCTGAAAAAAACCGGTAGAAAGAAATTGTCGGATTTGGAAAAGCCCAAGCAAGAAGCGGAGCAAAGCAAAGAGAAGGCCGCGAGCAGAGCTGAGCAGGAAATAGAAGCCGCCAAGGAGAAAGCAAGGCAGGAAATGGAAAAAGCCAAACAGCGGGCGGGCTTGAAGCGCAGGGGGCCTGAAAAACAGATGATAGATTTGATACCGGCCAGAAGAAAGGAATCGGAAGAAAAACCCAAAAAATTCAGTTTTGCAGCCAGCATCGGCAAAGTGATACATTTTTTCAGCCTGATGGCCAGCGTTATAATACTGTTCTATCTGATGTTTTCTTTGTTCGTCTATAATTCGGAAATGGATAATAAGTATGTCAGGATCATAAATGCCAATTTTCCTGTCCCGGCGATCGTCAGTAAAGAGATAATTATAGATTATTATCAGTATAAGGATATGTCCAAGGAAATATTAGAAGATATGCCTGAAGCGCAGAAGGAAGAAATTGAGAAGATAATTTTAAATAGGCTTTTAGGCGATCGCGCATTGAACGTTAAAGCTTACAGTTTCATGAAATAAATATATTCACAAGATAAAAGAGGCGGAGTTATCCGCCTTTTTTATTGCATAAATATAGTGTCCGCTGAACTGGCGAGCCTGCAAATTAATTGAATATCTCATGCCAAGCGACGAAGATGCGGCTATCGTAAACATGACAATTTGTCATTCCCCACGATCCATATGCTATAAGCAGTGATGCGGAATCCGGCTACGCTGATGCAGCTGACAAAATACGGCAAACCATTTACCTATTTATACGGAATTAAGCATACTTGAGTTTTTGCTATAAATGCTGGACCCCCGGCCCCTCCTGGGGCAGGCAAGCATCTATCGCCTGTTCCCCTGCTGGATTAGGCGTTCTCGCCTGCCGCGAGTTTAAGGGTTTGAGGATGACAAATTTATGATGAGCCGATGGTGGGGATCGAACCCACGACCTCTGCTTTACGAAAGCATTGCTCTGCCAGCTGAGCTACATCGGCAGTCCGGAGCTCTGTTTATTTTTTCTTGACTAGCCGTAATTGATCAGTTACGTATTCGAATGTCCCTCTTTTAAATTCTATCAAGACCGGATAGCGGCTACCGGGATAAAAGCCGCCGACGCTTTCATTATATCCAACGATTTCCCCAACTTCAGGGCCATGCGATAATTTTACTTTTGCTCCCGGGATAAAACCCAGCTCCTTTGCCGCTTGAATTGCATTTCTCATTTTTTTGCCGTCTGGTTCATGCAGGCCCTCCATTTGTCATGCTGGAGTCCCGTCATACGACGGGATAAACTCCACGCAATACAGAGATAGCATCTCAAAAAAAATATATCAAATCGAAAATTCCAAATAATATCGAATATCAAAATTCAGAACAGAAATTTTTTTGTTACGGATTTCGGTCATTTTCCGCTATAAGCGGTTCAGCTTCAGGCTGAGAAATTAGTTGATATTTATTATTTGGTGTTTGGTGTTTGGTATTTTATGTTTAATTTCATAAACATGAATCCGTTGACTGTATCGTTTCGTCGCTTGCTTTGTAAAAATAATTTTCTAATAGATGTCAATTGTTAACGGTTATTATCGGAGCGGGTAACGGGAATCGGACCCGTCTCTTCGGCTTGGGAAGCCGGCATAATAACCACTATACGATACCCGCATTTTTTCCTTTTTATACTTAAGAATCAAAGATGGATTGAATTGGCAAGTTTTTGCCTAAAAATAAAGAAAAAATGATGTTTTGTCATTTTTCATCAATATGTTATAATTATAAGACTGGAGCTACCAATTGTCAAAGTAAATTTTGATTGAATTTTAAGCAATTGCAAGCAATTATGCAGATCAAGAAAAGGAAAATTGCAGTTTTTCTGATTTTATGTTTAGGGTTTTTTATTTTCCCTAAGACGATAATAATTGCCGATAATGACCAGCCGACCAATTTGATATACAGCATAAACTTGGACAAAGCAACGATTGGGCGCGGCTACACCGTGGACGGCTTTAATGGAGATATTAAACTTTCTTTGGTTCCCGGGATATTAAGCCAGGACACTCCGGTTGAAGTTATTCAGCTGAACGAGGATATGCCTTCTCCGCTGAAATTGGACAGGATCAGCCATATTTACCAGTTTGAATTCAAAAATAAAGCTGCTTATGACGTCCATAAGCCTTTTTATATCCAATTTTCCTATTCGGAGTCCAATAATTTCGACAAGCAGGTTTATTTTTTCGACAAAAATTACAATTCCTGGCGTCCCTTACCCACCCGCGATTTCCCGGATAAATTTTTTGTTAGGTCTTTGATCCATCTGCCCTTTGCCAGAATTGCCATTTTTTCCAATCCCGATTTGCTGACAGCCGGAGAGGCAAGCTGGTATTCGTACCGCGGAGGGAATTTTGCAGCTTCGCCGGACTTTCCGCAGGGGTCAAGATTAAGAGTGCACATCATGGAAGAGAACGGCAGCAAGCAGGATTTCATCGATGTCATTATCAACGATTTCGGGCCGGACCGCGAAAAGCATCCCGGCAGGGTTCTGGATATCGATAGGGTTGCATTTGAGAAGATTGCCAACCCCGGAGACGGCGTCACTTCGGTTTATATAGAACCGCTATATGTCGCACCCGAAGGAGGGAAGGTTTTATCAGCCACAGCCGAACAGGAAAAACTGATACCGCGCATTACCGCCAAGTCCGCTATTGCGCTAGACAGCAATACCGGAGACGTAATTTTTGAAAAAGATGCGGACAAGGCGCTGCCGCTTGCCAGTTTGACCAAATTGATGTCCATGAAAATTCTGCTGGACAATGGCATTGATTTGAAATCAACCGTTGCCTACAGCGCTAAAGATGAAGAGTACAACTATTTATACTGCGATAAAACCGAATCGGCGCGGCTCAGGGTCAGTGACGGGGAGACGATGACCGTTAAAGACCTGCTTTATGCCAGCTTGGTCGGTTCGGCCAATAACGCGGTTGAAACGCTCGTCAGGGCATCCGGGCTGGGACGCGATGAATTCATCAGAAGAATGAATAACGAAGCCGGAAAACTGGGGGCCGACAGCACTTTTTTCGAAGAGCCGACAGGACTTTCTCCGAAAAATGTCAGTACTGCCAGGGATTATGCTATAATAACAGCAGCGGCATTGAAGAATCCCACGATCCAGAACGCTACCGTTTCGAAGGATTATTCGTTCAGCACCATAAATACGAAACAGTATCATTATATTAAAAACACCAGCCGCTTACTGCGCGCCGGCATCCTGAATATCACCGGCTCCAAAACTGGTTTTTTGGATGAAGCGAAATATTGCCTTATGACCAGGGCCAGGTCGGGCGAAAAAGAAGTGACCGTCGTTTTATTCGGAGCCGAAAGTCTGGATAGCCGCGACTATGAAACGGCCAGCCTGGCCAATTACGGGTTTAAGATTATTGATTATCTTAATTAAGTCATTAGTCATTTTCGTGTAACGTGTAACGCATAACGTTTAACAAGAAAGCGATGCCAATATACGAATACATGCGAAATATACAAACAAATAACAATACCTATAAGCAAATAAAATATTAGTATATTAGTATCGGTTGCCATTCGTATATTTAGTATTAATTCGTATATCGGCATCGGAAGTATTTGTAGATTTGAATTTCATTTGTAGATTGGAATTGTGTTTTATTAATTGAAAAACTAAAAATTTATTTAATCTCATGATAAAGCTGTTGAACGTATCTAAAATATACAAACCCGACATTAAGGCGCTGGATCAGGTCAATTTGCATATCAAGCCGGGAGAATTCGTATCTATTGTCGGACAGTCGGGTACAGGGAAGACCACAATCATTAAATCGCTGATTGGCGAGGAAAAAGTTGACCAGGGCAAGGTTGTCATCGGCGGCTGGGATATAACCCGCATCAGGCAGATCGAGATTCCGGTTTTAAGGAGGCAAATCGGCGTGATTTTCCAGGA
>CAZAFZ010000019.1:0-10096 GCA_964484745.1 uncultured Gammaproteobacteria bacterium
TTGCTTTCATTCGGTAATTTATTGCAAAATGCAAAATTACAATTAAAAATCTTAAAAATATTTATTTTACATTTTACATTGTCATTTTAAATTAATTTTTCAATTTAACATTTTTTAGGCGATTCCTATTCATGCCTAATTAATTTTATCTAACAGTATTAGCTTAAGTTTATCGCTTTCGGAAAAATATTCGGCAAACGTCGCTTTGGCGAAAACCCCGCCTAAAGTACCGGGATTGGCCACAGTCAAGCCGCCTTTCTCCTCGATCCAGGGCTTATGCGTATGGCCGTAAAATACAATATCGGGCTTTTTGCGTAAAACCTCGGAGCAATTGGCTATGGCATCATCGATCAGGAACGGCTCATGGCAAAATGCTATCGTTTTGCCTCCCAGCCCAACGCAGCCCAGCCTTTGGTGGAAGATAAAATTTTTATCCGCCGAATGCCCGCTGATATCGTTTTTGCCGAAAATTTCCATATTGCCCTGCGCCAAATGAATGGCGCCGGAAAAATTGGTTATCAGGAAGGACAGGGTTTCCGCGTTCGTAACATCGCCGCAGCAGATTATAGCACGGATTTTATTTTCTCCGCACCAAGCCAGGAATTTTTTCAGGTTAACCAAATTATCATGGATGTCGGAGATAATTGCAAGCTTCATAAAACAACTTATGGGTCTTGATAAATTTCTGATTCTTAATTCTTGTCAATTTTAAATTTTGTAATTTTTAAATAATTGCTTAATGCTTAAATTTTTTTAATTTTTATTCAATAGACTAACGGCTAGAGGCTAACTATTGCCTTTCCATCTTTAAATCTTTTCTTCTTTCCATCTTTTAGTCTTTGAGTTATTTTGCGTTATGCGTTACACGAGGAAAAAGCTCCAGATCTGATAACAGATCCCGATCAGGAACATAAGGCTTAAAATGCCCAATAGCAGGCGTCCGGGGCTATTTTTGAAGAGTGTTGTTTTTCTGTTTTGCTTTTCCATTTTCCTGAATATCATGATCAGGATGATGGCGCTGATGCCGCCTGCCACCGCACCGGCAAAGCTTATCACGCTAGTCAAATTATTGAATCCGAGAAGAAAAAAACCGAATGGAATGAACATTGTTATTGCCCAAGACACATATTTATTGGTTTTATAATCGTACATCAGCGTTTCCTTGACTGCTTCAGCGACTCCAAAGACCGAAGTGATGATAGTCAGCAGCCCTAATACCAGAGCGACGCTGATTATACCGTCTCCCATTACATTCTTGAGGCCGGTTAATGCATCCGGGGTTGTTGCACTGCCGGTTATTCCGGTTATGACCAATGTAAACAGCAATATTATGAAAGCTGAAAAGAATGTCGCCAGCGCCATTACTTTTTTAACCTTGTTCTTGTTGTCTTTGACCAGATTCGCGGCGATTGGGATCGAGCCCACGCCATCCAACGCAAAAAGAACCGCACCATATAATATCAAAATTCCGGACCAGCTGCTAAAGCTATAATTTATTGGGCTTAAAAAATGGGTTCCTTTTATGCTGATGAAAAATATTGTTATGACGAGGACAATATTCAGCAACAGCTCCAATTCGCAGATAGCGCCGATTCCGAAAAGCATAATAATCGCCTCGGCGGCGAAAAAAACCGATGAATAGATTTCCGGCGTACCACCGAACAAGTCTCCAAAAAGCTGATAAGCGAATATGCCCGTAATAATAAAATATGCCAACAAACCCCCCATATTGCCGATCATTTTAGCGGAAAAAGCCAGGAGTTTGCCCGATTTCCCTAAATATATTTCAGCATAACCGGCCAACCGATGCTTGCCCGGCGTTTCGATGACGATATCGGCATATATCAAGTGCAAAAGATATTGGATGAATGTTATTACCGAAAATAATGCCAAAAAAATAAATATCCCACTGCGGGCAGTCAGGTAAGGCAGGCCGAACATCCCCACGCCTACAATATAGCCTACCATTATTGAAATGGCATTGACGAAACTGTTTTTAAAAAATTTTTTAAGCATTTATTTTAATCTTGCCTTGTCCTGTATTTGATTATTGTCTGAACTGAAAATGGCGGCAACATGGAAAATTGCCGCAAGTTTCCGGTTTAGAAGGCCCTGCGGCCTTAATTCCTGATCTTTATATCATAATCAATCTGTTCGATCTTGCGCAGGTTGGTTTTAGCCTGGTCGTATTTGGTGCGCAGATAGCCGGTCATATCGAATTCGACCAATTCCCCCAAGATGTCGCTGATTGATTCCTTGATCTTGCCGACGGCGGTAAATTTCTTGCCGGAGGCCATTTTAACCGCATACCTGACCATTTCACCGGTTAGATCGCAGATGCCTGCCAAATAGCTGTCGTAATCCATGTTAATTTTGGAAAATTTATCGATTTTTTTCCCGGTTAAATACAAGCCGAACATTTTCGCCTCGACATATTCCTCGGCTCCGGCTTTATAAGAACCTTCCTGGATCAGTCTGCTATGGCCGAATTTTTTTTCCAGATAATCCAGCTTTTTTTCGATCTCTCCCAGCGATTCGGCCGCCTTTTTATCTTCCCCGCGGTGCAAAGAAAAAATGACCCTTTTCGAATCATGCAAAACCTGATTCGCCAAACTGATAATCTGCCTCCTCTCGCCCTCCGATGCATCATGCTTTTTTTTCAACTCTGCAAAAAATTTTTTGTTAACCATAATAAATAATTTTAAAATGTAAATATCAAAATGCAAAATTAATGAAATTATTTTGTCGCGCTCAATTTGATTTTTAATTTTTGATTTTGTATTATTCCGCTACCCTGAATACTTCCTCCACCGTAGTTATCCCGTCCAGCGCCTTGAGAATCCCGTCTTGGACCATGGTCAGCATGCCGTTTTTGCGTCCGTTCTCGAGCATGTCATATTCGCTGACCTTGCCGGTCAGGATCAATTTTTCCACTTCCGGATTCATGGTCATTATTTCGTAAATGCCGATGCGTCCGCGGTAGCCGATGCCCTGGCAGGCTTCGCAGCCCCTGGCATTGAAAAATTTCAGCTCCCTGCTCTTCACCGCCTCTTTTTCCTTCTCCGGCAATCGATCCAGCACCTCTTCGACCCTCCGCATCTCCTCCTGGCTAAGCGGCGCCTCCCCTTTGCATTTTTCGCACAAGCGGCGGACAAGGCGCTGGCCGATCATGGCATTGATGGCCGGCGCCAGCAGATAGGGCTTGGCCCCCATCGATAAAAAGCGCGGAATCGTGCCGGAAGCGTCGTTGGTATGGATGGTGGAAAGCACCAGATGTCCGGTTAAAGCGGCTTGGATGGAAATTTCCGCGGTTTCCAGGTCGCGGATCTCGCCGACCATGATAATATCCGGATCCTGCCTGACGATGGATTTCAGGGCTTGGGCGAAAGTGTATTTTTCCGTGGTTTGGGACTGGTTAATGCCGGCCAGCTGGTATTCGATCGGATCTTCAATGGTAATTATTTTGGTTTCCGGATTGTTGAGTTTTTTCAGGATCGCATAAAGCGTGGTCGTTTTTCCGGAACCGGTCGGCCCGGTCGTTACGATCATGCCGTTCGGCCGCTCAACTTCCCTTTTAAGACGCTCGTATGCTTCGCCGCGCATGCCCAGATCCTCAAAGGCCAGGCCGACCGCGCTTGACCTTAAAATTCTCATTACCACGCTCTCGCCGAATGCTGTCGGCAAAAACGAGCACCTGATATCGACTTTCTCGGCCTTCAGATAGATAGAAATGCGCCCGTCCTGCGGCTTATTGGTAATATTGATCTTGACTCCGGCCAATAATTTAAGCCTGGAGATAATTTTAGGCCATAATTTTTTTTCCAATGCGGCGACATCATGCAGCACCCCGTCGATCCTAAACCTGACCTTGATCGCTTTTTCCTCGCCTTCAACATGGATATCCGAACTGTCGGCCTTGATAGCGGCCGCGATGATAACGGTGACGATATCGCTGATCGATGCCTTGTTGATGTAATCCTGCAGTTCGTTCAGCCTGGAAAGCTGGTCGCTGAAACGGTTCAGCTCTTCTTCGTCGATCGTGAGGCCGCGGACCGCTTCCTTGATCTTCGGCAAAACCCTATAAAGCGAATGCGCATAATCCATGCTGTAGCGCGAAACGACATAAACCGACATGCGGCAATGGTAGGTTTCTTCCAGCTGGCCGGCCAGCCTGGCGATTGCTTCGGTAGGTTCGATTACTGCGATCCTGATGCTTTCTCCGTCATAATAAAAGCAGGCGACATCCAATTCCTTGGCAGTTTTCTCCTGGACTAAAACCAGGGCTTCCGGGCTAATCGGAAAGCCGACCAGATAAATATAGGGCAGGCCGAATCCATCCGCCTGTTTTTTGACCAGCCGCTCAAATTCTTTCTTTTTCAGCTCTTCCTGGTTATGCTGGAATTTAGCCTGCACGCTGCCGTCGTCGCCTTGCCCATTCCCGTTGCCGGAGTCGATCAGGTCTTCGATGGATTGGAATGCTTTTGGCATATAATATAATTATCTTGCTTAGTATCTGGCAATAAGAGATTTATTCTATTGATTATAATTCAAAGCTTATCTTATCTTATGATATCAAATAATGGTCCTTTTTAAAATATTCAGCCGAAAAATGATATATCGATTCAATCCGGGGTTGAATCCGGGCCGCCCGTCGGATATAATATGTTTATAACTTCAAAAAACGAATGATCGATAAGATTATCGAAATTCTTGCCGGAGCCATAACCGTAACCATCAACAGTTACGGTTATTATGCGGTCGGGGCGCTGATGGCCGTCGAATCAGCCAATATCCCCCTGCCTTCCGAGATCATCCTGCCGTATGCCGGTTTTCTGGCCAGCATGGGCAAGCTTAATATTCACCTGGCCGCTTTTGCGGGCGGTATCGGATGCCTGATCGGATCGATAATTTCGTACTATCTTGGATTGAGGCTGGGACGCCCATTTCTTTGGAAATACGGCAAGTGGCTGCTGGTTTCCCAGAAAGACATCCTGCTGGCCGAAAAATTCTTGATTCGGTTCGGCGATCTGACTTATTTCATTACGCGCCTCATGCCGGTGGTCAGGACCTTTATCTCTTTCGTGGTAGGCATCGGCCGCGGTAATCTGCTGAAATTCTCCCTTTATACTTTTATCGGCTCGTGGATCTGGAGCTATTTTCTTGTTTATATCGGGGTTAAGCTGGGAAATAATTGGGAATCGCTGCGCGGCCTTTGGCACAAATTCGATGCAATTATCATTTTGGCGGTGATTGCCGCTGTCGTTTACCATATATACCGCGTTTTCCGGGATAGCCGTTCATCACTGCCGCCGGAAAATAGCGCCGGCTAACCGGCAACCTCCGATCTCTGGCGCTAAAAAAGTCCGCTCCGGCGGACTTGATTATTTAGTGTAAGGAGAAATCGACGAATACGTGAGCGGCAATTGCGATGACTCGCTGGTCCTTGGCAATCCTGGTTTCGGGATCGCAGCTGCCGACCAGGATCTTGCTTGATTGCTGCTGGAGCACGAAATCTTCGAAATATTCTTCCTCGGGGAAGCATCTGCTGGAAGATAACAGCTGAAGGTTCATGGTTTCGATTTTGCGATTGACAATCCGATCGATGCGAAAATTTCTGGCGAATTCGAAGATCGGAAACCCGGAAATTTCTTTCGCAAGCATAAAGCTGTAATACTGCGTCTTTCTGGTAATTACCATGTCAAGGGGCTTGCCCTGCTGGTTTAAAAAAATGCCGATCCATTTCATCTTTTCGGCGGAAACTTCATCCAAAAAGACCTGGGTTACCATCGGATATTCCTGCTCATTATCATCCCTGATTATCAGGTGATGGATATAGGGCCTGAATTCATACAATCTTTTCCGGAAATCAAAAATATTGCTATTGTAATATTGAGGTTTATCAAGGTACGGTTTTTTAGGCAAAATAGCCTCCTTTTCTTGATGAATAAAATTAGCAAAAAAAACTTGCGCTGTCAATTGCCCTGGCTATCTAAAATATTTTTCACGTTAATCGGCGTAAAATCATGCGCCGATTTACCGGACTTTGCCGCGTAGGAGTTGAAAACATAATTTCCTGAAGGCAGCAGGGACGGATTCCAATATACCCAATACAGGGTTGCGGAATCCTGCACTATATTATCGAAGAATTTTTCTTCGCCGTACGGGTTGGTAACCGAAAACTCAACCGAGTCGGGCGCGGACGAGAAAGCAATGTAAAGTTTCCTGTCGGTATCAAGTTCTCGCGGAAAATCAATAAAGGCCGCCGTAATATCCGGCTCGGCCGCCAAAGCTGCCGTGGAGGTGCCGGCTGCGGACCGGGCAGATGTTTTATCGGAAACGCCCGCGTTGGCTACCCTTATCTTGGCCGGAACCGATTCGCCGCTCAAATCCTTTTCGGCTGCCACTGCTTTAACCGTATATTCCCCGTCGGGAAAAAGCGCCGTATTCCACAGGGCAAAATGGCTTAAACGGTCGGCTGATTCCGCGGTGATCCGCCCCGTCCTGATGCCGACCAGATAAAAAGTCACGTCGGCGGGCAGGCTGGTTACCGCTCTCAATGTGACTTTTCCTGAGGCGGGCGAATAAAGCGAAGGAAGCATTACGCCGAGATTCTCTATTTTTACGGTGGATGTCCCGGAAAAAGCCAGCCCATCGGCAACAGCCTGGATCGTATAAATGCCATTCTCGTTTTGTGACGTATCCCATTCATAGCTATACTCGTTTTCGCCCATATACTCGCCTGTACGCCGGAAACTGTTTTTTCCGGTAAATTCAAAAACAACTTCCTCGGCCGGATGCTTGGTTTTGGCTTTGAGGGCCTGATTTCCGCAGACGATGGCCGGCAGGCTATCGAGAGAGATCGCCTGTTGATAGGCGCCGGGGTCCGCGCCGGTTTCCTCGGCGCCATTCGAGAGGCTGAAATACTCTTCCTGCGAAGCTGATGCCAGCCCGGAAAAAGAACATCTGGCCTTTACGCTGTAAATGCCATTGCCGTAGGCGCCGGAATCCCAGTCCGCCTGGACCGCAAAAAATCCGCTGGAAAGCGGTTCGCTGTTGGCCCGCAGGGCAATTTTATCAGCGCCGCTTTTTTCAATAATGAAATAGCAGCCGTCCTCATCGGGCTGTGCGTCTGTCTGGGCGATAAATGCAAGGATTCCTTGCGCCGGTGAAGCGGGTGCCGTCAATTCAATGGTGCGGACGGACGGTTCCTGCTCTCCGCTTAACAGGCCGTAGAGCGGGGTAAATAAAAAAAGCGTCAAAACTATAAATAAAGAAAATAGCAGTCCGAAAGCCAGATGTTTATGGGCCGATTTTAGCATAGGTAAAAATGGCGTATTCGCCTGAGTGTCAAGTACATTGAAGATATTATAACAATAATTACCGTTTCAGGTCAACGCAACTGATATAAGATTTTTTTGCATAAGAAAACCTTATCTGCTTCATCATGCCGGATCTCCGTGATTCTATGGAATATAATCCATTCGGCGATAATGCATCATTAAATCACTATATTTTTGTAATTCAAAATTCAAAAGTCTCCCGCTATTTATTTTTCCTTGGTAAGCGGGATTTTCGCAAATTCGCAATGCGATGCGGAAAAAAATGGCAATGCAAAATTAAAAAATTATCTCCTCCTTCATGGTTAATATACCGGATAAGAAGCTTACCGATGAATTTGATCAAACATAAAACATAACTCCAAAGTTATTGTAAGTTAATTTTTAGATTTTAATCTGTCATTTTCCCTTTTGATATTACGTTTTACATTTTTTATGGTTTGCTGTTTGGAATTTTCACAAACTTGTCATTTGTTATATTACATGGCAATTGTTTGAATTATTTTCAATTTAAAAAGCCCAACCGTACGGAGGGCTTGATTCTGTTGAAATTGGTTAAATGAACGTTGGGTTATTGGGCGGCGGCGGCCAGCTTGTATGCTTCGTCATACTCGGCTTGCATGGCAAGCACTTTTGCCGGATCGAAGCCGAATTTGCTAGCCAGAACCTGGGCGGCATGTTCGGAGATGGTATACTCCCCTTCCACGATCAGCCCAAGCAAGTAATCACTCAGGCCGGTTTCTTCTGACAATTGTTTTACTGTAATGCCGGCCGGAGCGATGAAATTTTTTTTCAGCCATACGCCGGGGTGTACTGCCGTAATTATTATGTTTTGCATTGTTTCCTCCTTTCCTTATATTGGCAGCTTCCAATATACCAAAATAGCAAATATTTACCGTCCCGTCAAGACGGTTTGAAAAAAATATTTTTCATTGTTATACTTTATAAATCCTTTTAACGTGGCCTTTGGAAATAAAATTTATTAGAAAGAAACAGCTATGGGAAAAGTGCTTGCAAATATCGGCTATATCGGAACGGACGGGCGCAGCTTTTGGGCTGCTTTGCAAACCAGCAAAGCCAAAAGCGAGGTTTATCCCGGGGAATACCAAGGATGGGTTGTCCGCGGAACGCCGGGCATGCGGGGCTGGGCGCAAAAAATGGACCTCCCTGTCAAATTCATAGATACGGAAAATAATTCGGTTGAAAGTTATGCCCAATCCTTGATCGGCGCATTTGAAAGCAGCCTGCTGGATGTAGTTATGGTTTTGCCCGAATCGCTTTTATTCAACGGCTTGGTTGATCTGCTGGATGAAGCGGGCTTTGCCGGAAGGATAATCGGCTTGGATAAAAATAGCGCTTTTATCGAAGCCGATAAAATCGCCTGCAAGCAGCTTTGCGGCAATCTGGGCATTCCGGTCGCGCCGGTCTGGGTGAAGACGGATGCGAAAGATTACGGAAAGGTTAGGGGCATTTGTTTGGATCTTATCCATGAATACGGCGGCGTGGTATTGAAATATCCATACAGCGCCGGTGGAAAGGGTGCGCGGATAATTCTCGACGCTTGGGCGATCGAAAAGGTTTATGGCGGGCTGATCAGCGACTATAAAGACGATTACGTTAGGCAATTCGGCGGCCAGGGCGAATGGCCCCTGCTGATCGAAGCCCGCATGTCTGGCGTAGAAATCAGCTTTACGATCCTGGTTGACATTAAGGGCAATTACGCCATCTTGCCGACTGCCATGGATTATCCCGAGCGGTTCGAAGGCCTGCCGGGAATAAATAACCCGATCACGGGAGGAATGGGCGCCATTTCCCCCCATCCGCTCGAGTCTCCCGAACTGATGGAAATGGCCGCCATCAGAATCGCAGAACCGCTGGTTAATTGGCTCAAAGAATCAAAAGGCCTTATCAGGCCTTGCGTTTTCTATCCGGGCTGCTTCGTTTCCTTCGAGGATAATTTCAAACCGAGGGATATCCGCGTCTGCGAAATCAATATCCGGCCCGGAGAACCTGAATTCCAGCCCGTAATGGCGCGCCTGCGCAATCCCGGTCCGCTTTTGTCCGGCATGGTTCAGGGCAAGCTGGACAAGGTGCGGCCGGAAGTCCGTAAAAATCAGCTGTCGATCTGCATGGCGCTGGTTACCGGTCCCGGCGGCCCAAAACAACAAAAGGGCTACCCCTGGTCATTAACCAAAGGCGAAAACCTTGAAATCGATTTTGAATATTTCAGGAAAAGAATGGGCTTGGCGCCTTCGGCCATGGAATATGACGGGCAATCTTTCAAAACCGGCGGATCGCGCGTCGCCTATCTGATTTCCTCGGCATCTTTTGATGAAACCCATGCTCCCGATTCAGCCGCCGAACAGCTGCGCTTGAAAATGCTCAATGCTTTCGATCTGGGAAAAATCCGCGCCGTCCCCCGGGAAAATCCGCAAGGCAACCGCCTGGACCTGCGCCGCGATATCGGATCGCACTTCTCTAAAGCAAAAGAATTGAAGAAATAAAGGGGCCTGGTCAGGCTGTGAGAAAATCACAGTCTTTTTTTATTGTCTTTTTGGAATTTTTGTGACGTTTGTGAGACGTTGTGAGACATCGGACGCCTTAAGGCGTCCGATGTCTCCCGATCAGGCTTAAGAAATCCGACGTCTCAAGAGTACTCTGTCATTCCCATAAATCCGCAGTCTGGCGGAGAGAATCAAGGCCTTCTCTTTGCCATTCCCGCCCCGATTTGCATCGGGATAAACTCCGGCGGGAATCCA
>CAZAFZ010000020.1:0-9692 GCA_964484745.1 uncultured Gammaproteobacteria bacterium
GGAAGAGCAGGAATATTTCCCCGATAAATTACGGGGAACCAAATATATTTGAAGGAATAACTATAGGGCGCATATGCGGAAAAAGATAATCAAATGGACATCAATTGCTTTCGCCGGGCTGGCAATACTGTTTATTGGGCTTATTACGGCTGTTGATGGTTATATCTATGATTATACTGGAAAATATATTCTCCGCGAAGCGTCTTCTTTGCCGGATTCAACGGTAGTTTTAATCCCCGGAGCCAGCGTATTCTCAAGCGGAAAACTGAGCGATATCCTGAGCGATCGGGCCAAAACCGCGGTAGAAATTTACGAAGCAGGAAAAACCAGCAAGATATTGATTTCCGGTTATAAAAAAGATGAGACTTACGACGAAGTCACATCCGTGAGAAATTTCCTTTTAAGCAGCGGTGTAAGCGAAAATGATATTTTGGTCGACGAAGAAGGTTATGATACGTATGACAGCTTATACCGGGCGAAAAATAATTTTAATCTCGATAAGCTGATAATTTCGACTCAATATTTCCACCTGCCAAGAGCAATTTATATCGGCCGCAGCATCGGCATTGACGCTTATGGGATTGCGGCCGATAGACAGACTTACGAAAGGATAAACTATTTTATTTTAAGAGAAAAATTAGCTAATTTAAAAGCAATTTTAGAAGTAATAATCTATAAAAATTTAAGTCGAGGATAAAATTCGGCAATAGAGGCTTGAACCCTGGCATAGAATAAAAAGCAGATTATCCCGAATATACCTGCAGGTAATTATTAACGACGGCATCAATGCCGTATTTTTTTGATTGTGCGATGTTTTTTTCCGATAAATTCTGCACCGCAAACAGGGAGCGGAATTTCTCGATAAAATCACCGGCATTGTTTGGTTCGAACATCTGTTCGGGCGTGCTTTCCAGCAGTTCCGGAGTGCCGCCAACCCGGCTAGCCAGTATCGGCGTGCCGGCCGCTAACGCTTCGATTAACGTGATGGAGAGGCCTTCATAATGCGAAGGCAGGACAAAAAGATCAAATGCCTTTAGCAGGCGCGCAGCATTCTTTATTTCTCCGGCCAGGATAATCCGGTTTTCCAAGCGGTGCCTTTGAATCATTCCCCGATATTTCGGCTTTTCGGGGCCGTCACCGATCAGGAACAGCAGGCAATCTTTTTTGATATAAATTATTTGGGAAAGCAAGTTGATGATGAATTCATAGTTTTTAGGATAAGCGAGCCTGCCGATCGAACCGATAATATATTTGCCGGACAAATCCGCGCCGGTAAGTTTTTGCAGTTCGCCGCGCGCTTCTTGCTTGCCCAGGAATAAGATGCCGCCCTGGTTAATGCCATTGGGCACTATCTCGCCTTTCACGCGCAGGCCCAGCTTAACGGCTTCAGCATAATTTAGCCTGCTGATAAATACGGGATGGTCGATGTATACCAGCAAAAATTTGAATAGCCACAGGTAGCAAATTTTTATCCAGCGCGGCGCCGCATAATTTTTGTCCAGCAGGGAAAGCCCGTGCAGCGTAAATACGGTTTTAGGTTTTGTCCGCGAGAGCTTTGCTCCGATCGCACCGAACAAGGCATTGGAGCTATGGAAATGCACTACATCGAAATTCATGTTATTGATCAATTTTCTGATCTCAAAAATGAAAAAAACGCCATTCAGGGGATTATGGGTGCGCTTCAAAAATTTAAGCCGCAGAAAGCAGATCTCTTTATCTTCCATTTCATCCTTAAGATAATCCCCGCCGCCGGACGCAACCGTAACGTTATGGCCTTTTTCCTTAAGCGCGAATGCTAAATCCCTGACCAGCATTTGGGCGCCGCCGACTTCTCCCTTGGTGATCACCAGCAATATGTTCATGGTTTGACTTTTAGTATACTATATTCAATAATAATATATAGTTTATCGGCATTCAAGTACATATTTCGGATAAAATGGCATTTTCGAAATTGCGTAATATGTAACCTGTTATTTTATTTTAATTGTTTTCCCGTCTTATTCCATCCTTGAAAAGGAGGAGAAAAATATTTATGAAAATATTATTCATCGGGTCAGGCTATGTCGGAGCCTGCAGCGCGGCAGTCAGCGCGGATAGCGGCCATGAAGTGCTTGTTTATGATATTGATCCGCAAAAAATCGCTAAATTCAATTCGATGGATAAGGATATCATCGAAGAAGTGCTTTATGAAAACGGGCTGGGCGAGATGATCATCCGCAATAGGGAAAGGATTTCTTTCAGCCACGATCTGGCCGAAGTCGGCAGGTTTCTCGACCAGACCGAAGCCGTTTTCATGTGCCTGCCGACTCCGGAAAAGGACGGCAGCGGGGAAACAAACCTTACTTATTATCTGGACGCGGCCAGGGGACTGGCGGCATTGTTGGCAAAGAGAAACAATGGCAGTCAAGGCCAATATATCCTGATTATCAATAAAAGCACCGTACCGATCGAAACGGTCGGCATAACCAAGGAAATCATGCAGCTGGCCGGAGTTGAAAATTTCGGCGTCGGCTCCAACCCGGAATTTCTGGTGGAAGGCAAAGCGATCCAGGGTTCAATCAAGCCGGAGCGGATTGTAGTGGGCGCCGAATCATCCAAAGATTTTGCGGTTTTCAGGGATATCTATAAGCGGTTCATCAATTCTCCCAATGTTAATTATATCGAAGTGAACCCCTATGAAGCGGCAGCCGGCAAGCTGCTGGCCAATTTTGTGCTGTTCAACAGGTTGGCGGTCTGCTTCGATGTCGTCGGAAGGGCTTGCGAAAAATTCGAGAACCTTGACTTTGAAAAGGTCAGAAGCATTCTGATCAACGATAAAAGGATCGGCGAATGGGGCTTTTACAACAGCCTCTATGCCGGCGGCAGCTGTTTTATCAAAGATGCCCGTTCATTAATGCATCAGCTGGGGGGGAAAAATGCGGGTACTGACCTGATCGAAGATACGCTGGAAGGCAATAAACGGCAATTGGAAAATTTCCTGATGCGTTCGATCAGCGAAAAGCAATTCGATTTTACCGGCAAGACTGCGGGCTTGTTCGGGCTGGCCTTTAAGCGCAACACGAATGATGTGAGGAATTCCGCCGCTTTGGGCGCAACTGAATTCATGCTGAACATGGGAGCAAAAGAGATCAGGGCTTTTGATCCGATAGCAGGGCCGAATTATTTGAACTATTTTAATGAGCATAAAGATGCCGATAAAATAAAATTGGCGGCAAGGGAAGAAGAATCATTGGCCGGCTGCGACGTCATCCTGATAGCCTGTGATTGGCCTGAATTCAGGGAGCTTACCCCGAAGATAATCGAAAATTTTCCGCCAGGCGGATTGATCATGGATGGGCGGCGCATGCTCGCGCACGATTATAATGAACTGGCGGAAAATGGATATGACATTATTGCCGTGGGGTCGCCACTGATTAAAAGAAAAGAATAAATTAATAATATATCGTGTAACTCATAACTCATAACTCATAACGATTTCATTGTTTATACAATCGTTATGGACTGGCTGACGTTATGAGTTGCGCGTTATGCGTTACGAGATATGAGAATGCTAGTCACCGGCGGCGCCGGATTTATCGGTTCAACCCTGGCCGATGCGCTGATTGAAAAAGGGGAAGAAGTCGTGATAATCGACAATCTCTCCACGGGCAAGAAGGAATTCGTCAATCCCAAGGCTACGTTCCATGAGCTTGACTTAAGGAACCTCGAATCCATTAAGCCATTGTTTGCCGGAATCGATTACGTGTTCCATCTGGCGGCATTTCCCAGGGTCCAGCCCTCCATCGAAGACCCGGTCACTTCCAACGATATGAATCTCAACACAACTCTGAATGTATTGGTTGCCGCCCGGGACGCAAAAGTGAAAAAGGTAGTTTATAGCGCCTCCTCGTCTGCTTACGGTGATCAGGAAACCATGCCGCTTAAAGAGGACATGACGGCCCATCCGATGAGCCCCTACGGACTGCAGAAATATATGGGCGAGCTTTACTGCCGGCTTTTTTCAGAAATTTACAGATTGCCCACGGTTTCATTGAGATACTTCAACGTCTACGGCTCACGCCAGGCCCTGGAGGGAGCCTACGCCCTAGTTATCGGGATTTTTGCCAGGCAAATGCTCAATAATGAACCGCTGACAATAACCGGAGACGGCGAACAAAGAAGGGATTTTACGTCGGTCGCAGACGTGGTGCGTGCCAATATCCTGGCGGCCGAAAACCTCAAAACCGGCGGCGGAGATGTGATCAATATCGGGAGTGGCAGCAATTACAGCGTCAATCAGATTGCCGAAATGTTCAAAGGGCCGACAGTCTATATTCCCCCGAGAATCGAGCCGAGAGCTACCTTGGCCGACAATAGCCTGGCTAAAGAGCTGTTAGGCTGGGAGCCGCGCGTGGAGATCCGGGAATGGATAAAGCTTTACAAAAATGAATTAGGAATATAATATTGCAGCAGCTCATTTTATTATGTTGGGAGAAAGCGCATGGAATGGCAGTACGCATTATTTCTGGCCATTACATCTTTTAGGCAGTTTTTGCAGGTGGCCGTCATTTTCAGGAACTGGATCAGGAAAGTTACCAGCACCAAAAAGGACATTACCGGCTTTGTCGGATGGTTTTCGGCTTGCCTGATAAACGGAATATACTCGGGAGTATGGCTATATTCCATATATTTAGGCTATTATCAGGAAAACTGCGGTACTTATTTAAAATGCACCGGCCTATGCTTGCTTGTATTCGGTGCAGCCTTAAGGGTTTCGACCTTAATGCAATTCTGGAAGCAGTATTCCGATAAAAGCATTGTAGCCCACGAAAATGGATTGGAGATTAAGGGGATTTTCAGGATTGTCCGCCATCCTATGAATTTGTCGGTCTTGCTTGAAACGGCCGGCATGATAATCTTTGTCAGAACCTGGTGGCTGTTTGCCGCTTGGGCAATAATCTGCGTGACGGTTATTGCCAGGAACAAACGCGAAGATACCATTTTGCGCGCGATTTACGGAGAAGATGCATTAAAGTACCAAGCCAAGGTGCCTTCAATGAACATTTTCCGGGGCGTTTTCTCCGTTCTTTACGAGCTTGTCAACAATAATTAAACGGGGCTTTTTTCAGAAGCCCTTTTATGATGGAAAACCATCCTTGCCCGAAAACCGGATATAAACTATTATATAAGCAGTATTATTAGGTTAATTGAATGCGTAAAATATTGATTTTCTCCACCGTCTATTTGCCTTATACTGGCGGCGCCGAACTGGCCGTGAAGGAAATTACCGACAGGATAGAGGGCATAGAATTTGATATGGTAACCATCAGGTTTGATGCCGGCTTGCCGGCATATGAGAAAATCGGCAATGTTAATGCCTATCGTCTTGGCTTCGCAAAAAAATCTCCGCGGATCGAGGAGTTATCCAAATTCCCGTTGGCTGTCAACAAGTACTTATTTCCTTTCATGTCGCTTGCTAAGGCGCTTCAGCTCGACAGGAAAAACAATTATTCGGCAATCTGGTCGATCATGGCATCTTATAGCGGGTTCGGCGCTTTATTCTTCAAAATGCTTAAGCCGGCAAAACCGTTTTTGCTGACTTTGCAGGAAGGCGATTCATTCGATTTCATTAAAAACAGAGTCGGTTTATTGTGGGGTTTGTATGCGCAAATTTTCAAAAAAGCCGACCGGATTCAGGCTATTTCCGAATATCTGGCAGGATATGCCGGCCAAGTCGGCTTTAAAGGCAAGGTTGATGTTATTCCGAACGGGGTTGATTTGGAAAATTTTACCAGACAGGAATCAATGCGGGACCTTGAAAGCCTGAAGCATGGTCTGTTAAAAAAAGAGGGAGATATATTTTTAATAACCACTTCGCGTTTGGTCGCAAAAAACGGCATTGATGATGCCATCAAAGCATTGCCGCTATTGCCTGCAAACGTAAAATTTTTGATCTTGGGGATAGGTCCGGACGAGGAAAAATTGAAATCGCTTGCCAATGAATTAGGCATTGCCGATAGGACAAAATTTTTAGGGCAAATCAGCCATAATGAATTGCCTAAATATTTGAAAATCTCCGATATCTTCGTGCGCCCATCCTTATCCGAAGGGCTGGGCAGTTCGTTTCTCGAGGCGATGGCTGCCGGGCTGCCGGTAATCGCAACTCCGGTCGGGGGAATTAGCGATTTTTTGTTCGATCCGGAAAAAAATCCGGACAAAGAACCGACCGGCTTGTTTTGCGAGGTTAAAAATCCGGAAAGCATTGCCAGGAAGGTTGGTATTTTGCTGGAAAATGATGAGCTTAAGAACTCGATTATAAGCAATGGCGGAAAAATGGCAAGGGAAAAATACGGCTGGGAGATGATTTCTGGAAAAATAAATAAAATCTTAACAGCTATATAAAGTATTCGATTAGGCTCTTAGAGCCTAATCGATAATAATATGGTTAAACTTTTCAGTAAAATTTTCGATACGCAGATAAACAGCATTACGGTTGCCGCTATTTTTATTGCCGGTTCTTCGTTGGCCAGCCGCATCCTCGGCATTTTCCGGGACCGCATTCTGGCCGGCGAATTCGGAGCCGGAGATACGCTGGATGTTTATTATGCCGCTTTCCGCATCCCGGATATGATCTACGGACTGCTGATCATGGGTGCGCTGTCGGCAGGATTCATCCCGATATTTACCGATTTGATCAAGGATGAAAAAAATTGCAGAAACAACTGCGAAGCATGGCGTTTTTCCAGCAACATTTTGAATATCATGATGCTTGGAATGATAGCCCTGATAATCATAGCTTTTTGGCTGGCGCCGAATATCATGAAAGCGATAGTCCCGGGATTCAGTCCGGAAAAACAGAAACTAACGGTTGAACTGACGCGGATAATGTTTCTATCGCCTTTATTTTTGGGAATTTCCAATGTATTCAGCGGAATATTGCAGTCCTTTAAAAGATTCTTCGTCTACTCTTTATCCCCGATTTTCTATAATATCGGAATTATCATCGGCGCTTTATACTTTACGCCGCTTTACGGCATTCGCGGGTTGGCCTGGGGTGTTGTTCTGGGAGCTTTCCTGCATATGCTGGTCCAGGTGCCCTTAACTTTCAAACTGGGTTATCGGCCTGCATTTATCTTGGATCTGAAAGATAAGCTGACGATCAAGCTTGGCAGGATGATGATTCCGCGCACTTTGACTTTGGCGGTAGGCAGTATAAATGATTTGATCATTGCCATTATAGCGTCAACTTTAGCAAGCGGCTCCTTGGCGATTTATAACCTGGCCGATAACCTGCAATCTTTTCCGGTCGGGATTTTCGGAATTTCCTTCGCGGTTGCCGCTTTTCCGTCTTTATCAAAATCCATCAGGGACGCAAAAAAGACCATAGAGCATTTTTCGGCGACGTTCAGGCAAATTCTTTTTTTTATCATTCCGGCTTCGATTTTATTTTTAACATTGCGCGCCCAAATCGTCAGGGCATTATTGGGAACAGGCGCTTTCACCTGGCGGGATACGATTTTGACCATCGATACTTTGGGCTTTTTCATGATCGGGCTTTTCGCTCAAGCTTCCATACCGCTCTTGGTCCGGATGTTTTTCGCCCGCAAGGACAGTAAAACGCCTTTTTATATCGGCATCGCAACCGTTTTTGCCAACATCCTTTTAAGCTTATGGCTGCCGAATGCCGTATTCTGCGGCAATATTTTCAATTGGCAGGCCGGCACCGATACGAGCTGCACTACACTGGGTGTTTCAGGATTGGCATTGGCGTTTTCCTTGAGTTCGATATTCAATTTTACCGCCTTATGGATATTTTTGAAAAAAATTTTCGGCAGACTTGATGAGCAGAGGATTATCCTTTCGGTTACAAAATTCATTTTCGCGTCAGTTATCATGGGCTTGGTTATTCAGGGTATGAAGGTTATAGTCTGGCCCTATGTTGATATGACCCGGACCTGGGGCATAATCATCCAGGGAGGTTTTGCCGGGCTGGTTGGCGCATTCGTATATTTGGCGGCCTGTTCGCTATTTAAGAGTGAAGAACTGGCTTATTTGGTTGAAGCTTTGAAGCGCAGGATCGCATGGAAGAAGGTTGAGACCGAGGATCAGGGAGAAGTAAGGGGGATATAAAAATAGTCGTAAGTCTGTTAGTTCCAAGTCTATAGAATAATGATTTAATAATTAATAGATTAAAAGAAGGAAAAAATTAAAAGTTCATAAAGTTATAAAGTTGAAAGTGAATTGATTTGTCGCTTATGAATACAAATATGGAAAATAAGATAAAAAATATTAGGAATTTTTGCATCATCGCGCACATAGACCACGGAAAATCGACCCTGGCTGACCGCATGCTTGAGATAACGGGGACGATCGATAAGCGCAAGATGAAAGACCAGATCCTTGATAGGATGGATTTGGAAAGGGAGCGCGGGATTACTATAAAGCTGCAGCCGGTTACCATGAAATATCAATATAAAATTCCAAATAAATCTCAAAATCCAAAATTAATTGACAATGAATTGGAAATTGGATCCGCCAACTGGCGGACGAAATTAGCAATTGAAGATTCAGAATACATTCTGAATCTGATAGATACTCCCGGCCATGTCGACTTTTCATATGAAGTTTCACGCAGCCTGGCGGCAGTAGAAGGGGCGATTTTATTGGTTGATGCCAGCCAGGGCATCCAGGCCCAGACGCTTGCTAATTTATACTTGGCCATGGAGCAGAATTTAACAATCATACCAGTCGTTAATAAGATCGACCTGCCTGCCGCAGATGTTGCCAAGACCAAAAAGGAAATTGTTAATCTGCTGGGATGCGGGGAAAAAGAGATAATTCTTGCTTCAGGCAAAACCGGACAGGGAGTTGAAGACATTCTGGATGCCGTAGTGGAAAGGGTTCCGCCTCCGCCGTCCAATCCCCCCAATCCTCTTAATCAGGAAGGATATTTGCGGGCGCTTATTTTCGATTCCAATTATGACGAATACCGAGGGGTGGTGGCGTATGTACGGGTTATGGACGGAAAAATCAAAAAAGGCGATAAATTGCTTTTAATGGCTACTAAGGCCAAAAGCGAAGCTGTGGATATCGGCATCTTTAAGCCGGATTATTATTCAACCGGAGAGCTTGGCACCGGAGAAATCGGATACATCGTAACCGGATTCAAGGAAGTCGGCGAATGCCGGGTCGGCGACACGATCACGGTTTTGAGCGGTCCGACCGCTCAAAACAAGATTCAGCCGTTAAAAGGTTATACGGAAGTAAAGCCGATGGTATTTGCCGGAATTTTTCCGAAAGAAGGCAATGAATATCAGGAGTTGCGCGATGCGATGGAAAAGCTCAAGCTTAATGATGCCGCTTTGGCTTACGAACCGGAGCATTCCGAAGCATTGGGTTTCGGCTTCCGCTGCGGATTTTTGGGACTCCTGCATTTGGAAATTTTCCAAGAACGCTTGAGGAGAGAGCATAATCTTGACATAATAGTAACAACTCCGAGCGTAGCTTACCGCTTAAAAAGAACCGGCGGCAGCGAGATTACGATCAGAAGTCCGCAAAAAATGCCCAATCAATCCGAGATTGTAAATATTGAAGAGCCATGGGTCGCCTTGGACGTAATAACCCCCAAAGATTTTATAGGTGCTATTATGAATTTGGTTCAGGAAAAAAGAGGTATTTATAAAAATACCGAATATTTGGATGAAAACCGGGCC
>CAZAFZ010000021.1:0-9602 GCA_964484745.1 uncultured Gammaproteobacteria bacterium
CGTTACGCGTTATACGTTTATGGACTATTTATATTATACCGAACAAAAAGCGAAAGTCAAGAGAATATCCACAATCTGCTTATTAATCTAAAATTAGATAAATTTTAAAAGATTGACCACTCAAATGTATGCTGTATAATACAATATGCAGTAATAAAAATGATCTTTACAAGGGGAGGTGCGCACCTTGAGCCTTAGATTATGGATGGAGCAAAGCGAAAAAACTAATCCCGACAGGAGCCCTAAAGGCCTGGATTCATTGGTTGCTAAATTATTCGAATTAGGGCGAGCTATTGAATATATTTTTGCCAGCGGAGCCGAATCAATATTGTTGGGCGAATACTTAGGCAGGTTCATGCTCGGAATCTTCGCTATCGGACTCCTGATCGGCATCGATAATTTCTTAACCGCTTTAGCAAGGAAATATCCTGCCCAATTCTGCGGATACTGCGAAAAAAATCCTTGCGTTTGCCAAAGGGAAAGGAAAAGGGAAAGCGTCAGGCAAAAATCAAGGGACGGTTCCGAACAACAGCTTGAATGGGGAATCCATCGCTGGTGGGAACATTTGTCAAGTCTTTACCGGGCCAGAAACACCGAATCCGGCGGTGAAACTTATGTGCTCAAACGCCTATTGGAAGAGATCCAGGAACTCAAAAACGCCCTTGAAAGTTTTTCCGGCAGCGTAAATGCAGCCGAATCTGGACAAGAAGCAGCCGATGATCTGGCCGATGTTTTTGCCTGGACGATCGGCTTGTCCGATCTGGCAGATATAGTGCTTGAGCAGGAGGTCGCGGAATTATCTACTTTCCCTGAAATGGATATTGACGCTTGCACTCTGTTAGACAAATAAAACCCGGGAGTTTTAAATCCATTTTAACAAAAACCCAAACCTCGCCTGTTACAGCGAGGTTTTCATTTTTTTATCAATAAATAATTATTGCAGCTTCACGGTCTTGAAGGTGCCGACGATAAACGCGATATCGCCGAGCATTTTATTCAATTCATCATTATCGCTTGGCGCGCCGTTCGCTTCATAGGCGAATATTAATCCTTCTTTTTCGGCTATTTTTTTCAGTTTGCCGCGGCTTTGGCTAACTGCTCCGGCCCAATCCTTGGCTTCGAAATAGCCCACATTGAATAATTCCTGTTCTTCTGCCAGCCCTCCGCCGATATATACGAATGAGACCTTGCTGCCTTCGTCCACCATCCTGTACTTCCCTTCCCAATCGGCGAATATTTTAATCTGGCCGATCAAGGGAGCGCTATGGAAAAAGGTAACAATGCCCATACTGCGCCCCGTCCCCATATCGTCGAACTTGGGCGGTGCCTTATCTTCTTGCAATTGCGTTGCCTGGTTATCGCCGGTATCCGCATCTTGATCCGGGCTTCTCCTGGTTGTTCTGGTGTAAACATATACTGCCCCGAAAATCAAACTAAGCAGAACGGCAATAACGGCAAGCCTGAATCCGTAGCTTGCAGCCGCTTGTTTTCCCGAAAGGATTTTTTGCGCCGACTCATCTAATGTCTCCCGGTTTGGGGGCTGGACAATCTGTTTGTTTCTGAATATTCTATTTGGCATATCTTACTTTATTTATTAATATTATAAATTGGCAGGCATATTTTAGCAATAATCCGGCAAGTTAACCTCAGCGAAAAATTGAAAAACCACCCGTTCGGTGGTTTTTTGGTGGGCAGAGCAGGATTCGAACCTGCGAAGGCGAAAGCCAACAGATTTACAGTCTGTCCTCGTTGACCGCTTGAGTATCTACCCGAATATTAGCTAAATGCCGCGGCTGGCCGCTTTGGCGCCTGTTTTGGCATGTTCAAACTTCTATACAACCCCTCCTTAACAATTAAAGCACTGGATCATCCTGGCCTTAAAATTTGATAAAAGTAGCATAACATATTTATTTAATACTATCAATACTGTGCGGTAATATGCGCGCGCCTCCCTATACGTCCTGATCGCGTATTTTGCCAAAGTCTCTCCGGACAGGGGCTTCCCTAGCAAATAAACAATGGCGGGATATATTCGCCCATGACCAATGCGCTACTTCATATAAGGCTGTTGTTAAAATAATTTCAATGCCTAAGCAAAACAACTTTAAGCCATTAGGCCGAGTAAAGCATTCGCAATGGCTATCCGGTACGCTGGCTTACGACATCTCAATTTTCATCAGATGAAAGAACTGCGGGAATAATACGCTTCATGGAAAACGCGCTGCTTAAACCGGAAAATCGGATGAACAGGCGGGCGCGGCAGTAAAATTGGAATTTGACTGCCATCAATTTCGGGTGTATATTCAAAATAATCGGTTTTGGCAAAAGCCGGACCGAATTTAGATATTAATTTTATAAATATATGAAAATAGCCGTAAGTTCTTCCGGAGACAGTTTGAGCGGCGATATTGCCGGGGTTTTCGGGAGGTGCCCGCACTTTATCATTGTCGAGATCGTAGAAAATAAAGCCAAAATTCTGGAAATTGCCAAAAACCCGGGAGCGGAACAAAAAAGCGGAGCGGGAATTACGGCCGCCAAGCTAATCGCCGAAAAAGAAGCGGATGCCGTGATTGCGAAAAGCATCGGCCCGCGGGCCATGGATATTCTAAAACAATTCGATATTAAAGTATTCGAGGCTGAGGGAGGAATAAGCCAGGCATTGGAAAATTTTATCGAAAAAAATCCTCAATAGCATCAGCGTACTATTATGAAAAACCTGCGAATAGCAGTTCCGACTGACGGCCGAAAAGGATTGGATGAAAAAGTCGCCGAACATTTCGGGCGCTGCCGAACGTATACTTTCCTGAATGCGAATGGAAAAATCGAGGGAGTCATTAGCAATACCAGCGAACATCTGGGAGGGAAGGGATTGCCGCCCGAGCTGATCAGGCAGCACGGTGCGGACATTCTATTATGCCGTGATCTGGGGCCGAAAGCCCTGAATTTGTGCGAGAATCTGGGCGTTGCTGTCTATGTCGGCCAAGCCGAAACGGTCAAGCAAATTTTTATTTTCTGGCTGGAAAATAAACTTAAAAAAGCCGGCCCAAACGAAGTTTGCGCCCAACATAAAACACCAACTGGTTGAAAATTAAGAAAAATATGCCGAATAAAAAAGCTGCTCAAGGGATGACCATAGCAATAACCGGCGGCAAGGGTGGTACGGGAAAATCGATGGTGGCGACATCATTAGCCGTTCTTTTCGCGCGAAAGCAAAAAACGCTGCTTGTAGACGCGGACGCCGAATGCCCTAACGACCATCTGCTGCTGTCCGTTAAATTAAAACGTGTTTCGACGGTCAGCCAGCTCATCCCTGTATGGAATTTGAAAAAATGCGTTAAATGCGGTTCGTGCGCGGCTGCCTGCCGGAAAAGCGCGGTTGTTTTTGTGAAAAACAGGTTCCCTGCCTTTGTCAAAGACGCTTGCATCGGGTGCGGAGCCTGCATCTCCGCCTGCCCGCAGGGAGCGATAACCGCTGATACGAAAGAAATCGGCAGAATTAATGCCGGCCAAAATTATAATGTGAACTTAATCTCCGCCGAGCTTAAGCTCGGCGAACTGGCCTCCGGCGAAGTTGTGTCCGAAGTAAGGAAATATGCGGCAGAAGCCGGCGCCCGGCTGGGGGCGGATATCGTCTTGATAGACTCCGCGGCCGGAATCGGCTGTCCGGTCATTGCTTCCCTGGCCGGTTCTGATTATGTCGTAGCGGTAACCGAGCCTACCCCGTCGGCGCTGCATGACTTAAAAAGAGTGCTTTATCTGGCTGATCATTTCAAAATAAGGCACGGCATTATCATCAATAAATTTGATTTGGCCGGAAATTTCTGCCGTAAAATAGAAATGTTCGCGAGGAAGAGCGATATTCCCGTTATCGGCAAAATTCCCTACAGCCAGGATTTTATCGATTCCACCATCAAAATGAAACCGGCCTCGGAAATAAATTTGCATTACCAAAAATTATTTTTGGCTATCATCGAAAGGATCAAGGCATAAAGCAATGAAAGAAGCGGTAGCGAAAATCTCAATATTGGCTAACTTGATTTTAGCCGGCGGCAAGATTTCAGCCGGCATTTTTACGAATTCAGCCGCGATACTAGCGGCGGGCATGGATTCGTTCGCGGATATTTTTTCCTCTGTAATCAGCTATGCCGGGATTAAAATTTCCGGCAAACCTGCCGATGACAATCATCCTTACGGCCATTACAAATTCGAAGTATTGACCGGTATAATCATCACTATCGTCATTTTAGCTTCCGGAGCAGGAATTGTTTACAACGCATATAAGAATTTCCTGGAACCGGCGGATATCTCAACCGGCTATTTGGCTTTCGGGATAATGATCTTTTCAGCCGTCGTAAATGAAGTCATGTCGAGGGTAAAAATTTATTACGGCAAAAAGGAAGGTTCTGTCAGCCTGCTCTCGGACGGGGTCCATTCCAGGATCGATGTGTATAGCTCCCTGGTAATTTTAGCCGGCTTATTTTTGTCTGATTACTGGATATATGCGGATGCGTCTTTGGCGCTCTTGATGGGAGCGTATATCATCAAGGAATCTTTCTTTATCGGCAAAGAAGCCATCGGCTCGCTGTTGGACGTTTCGGCGGGAGCGGAAACAGAAGCAGAAATAAAATCAATCGCCAAGGGGCAGAATGTTGAAGTTGTCAGCTTGATAACGCAAAAAAAAGGTTCGGCAATTACCGCCAACTTGGAAATCCAGCTTCCGAATAATTTGAATGTGGAAGCGGCGGTCGGCATATCAGACCGCTTGAGAAGCCGGCTGATGGAAAAAATCGAGAAGCTGCAGTATGTCGCGATCCAAATATCCAGCCACAAGGTCGAAACCGGATACTATCAGCCCGATTTCGGCAGCGGATTCGGGTGGCAGAGAAAAGGCAGATTCATGGATGAGGCCGGCGATGCCTCAGGCAAAGGTCCTAGCGGCAATTGCGTTTGCGAAAAATGCGGCTATCAAATCCCCCACCAGAAAGGCGTACCCTGCTCTAGATTGCAATGCCCGCATTGCGATTTATTTTTAAAAAGACAATAATCATCCTAAGTACTGGAGCTTTGATCTGGTGCTGATCTGTGATTAATGAAAAATCAAGAACTGGCATTATTTTCCTGCTTGCCATTGCAGAAAACGAGATTGTGCTTTTCAAGGTTGGGCATATTCAGCATGGCCGTAAAGCATTTCTTTTCAGATTTGGTTTTTTGCCTAGCTGTCAGAAAGTTAATAATCCATCCGGATATTTTTCGTGGCTTAAATTCTTTTATTTGCGGTTACCCCTGTATTATTTCCGGCCGGACGCCGGGTAACGGCTTGAATCCTTTCCTCTTAATTTCTGGATTATCTCCATTGCTTCGATTTCGATTTCGGCTCCGGAAAAAAATTGATATCCAAACAATCCTGAGCTGGCCTGTTCCATTTTTTTTCGGCGGAGAAAGGGTGCGCGTCTTTCTTTAAGGTAAGCGAGGCCTTTTTGGCATGCTGAAAAAATTTGCCGTACACATTCTCGGAGAACATTTCGCTAAACATCCCTGCTTTCTTGCCAGCATCCGCGGCATCCAATCATAATGCCTTGATACCGTTCAGGGTTGTTTTTATATGATTTTTTTTATGGAAAACAATATTTTATTGCTTCTTCTGAATGTGGCCGTATGTTATGTGCTATAAGCTGCATGATCCTTAATCCAATCCTGCATAGAACTTGTAAAAACGATACGCCTAATAATTACCATCATGCGTTGCATTTACGCGGCATGCTTTCGGCAAAAAAAATCCGATCTCCCATCGGGAGCTCGGGATCAACGGCGATAACTAATATGGTTTATCGCTTTATCGATTTTAATTGCGCCTGGAACCTCTGTTTGTCCGTTAAGCTGCGGCCGGCGATGGTGTGCATTTTCCGCTCTGGCCCTCTATGTCTTTCCGGTTCTGCGCTGTATTTTTCTTTCTCTCGGGTCTTGCCGGCGCTGAAGCCAGCCGGCCTGAATTTGGAAGCCGCAGTGCCGGGGCGGACGGACCCATAGCCGTAATTGCGGGGTTTAAATGACCGCGCGGGCGGTTGGATAAGTTTCGCAAACCGCGTTTGCGGGACAGACATATTGATCAGGCGCTCAATGCTTTTTATCTCTTTGCCCTGGGACGTAATAGCGAACGAGATCGCTTTGCCCGAGGACCCGGCGCGCGCTGTGCGGCCGATCCGGTGGACATAGTCTATCGGCTTTTCCGGCAAGTCATAGTTGACTACCAGCTCAATGCCGCTGACGTCGATTCCGCGGGCGGCGATATCGGTTGCCGCCAGGATCCTGTACTTGCCCGCCTTGAAACCCGCCAATGCTTCGCGCCTCTGCGCAAGCGTGCGGTTGGAATGGATCTCGGCGGTAGCATGCCCCATCAGGCTGGCCGCCCGGGCCAGATTTTTCACTCCGTGCTTGGTGCGGCAGAAGATCAGCACCGAACCCTTGTGCTCCCTGAGTATTTTTTCAAGATGTTTGAGCTTTTCCTCTTTTTTCATGATAAGAATTTCCTGGTCGATATTGTCGGCCGTAGTTCCCTGCGGCGCAGTTTCGACCCTGACGGGAAGCGCCATGTGCCGCGCAGCCAGCTTGATGATCTCGGGCGGCATGGTAGCCGAAAAAAGCATGGTTTGCCGGTCTTTGGGGATATGGGCGATGATCTCCTCTATCTGAGGGGCGAATCCCATATCGAACATCATATCAGCTTCGTCAAGCACCAGGATTTTCACCCGGTCAAGGCGGACCAGCCGCCTTTTGATATGGTCGATAAGGCGTCCGGGGGTGGCCACGATGATATGGGGCTTTTTCTTTAGGTTTGCGATCTGCTTGCCGATGGGCTCGCCTCCGATCAGCGAGGCTGTACGCAATCCTAAACTACCTCCGATCTTCTGGAGGTTTTCTTCGACTTGCAGGGCAAGCTCCCTGGTAGGCAGTACGACTAGGCCGAGGCCTTTGTATAGCGCGATCCGCTGGAGCATCGGGATTCCGAATGCGAATGTTTTTCCGGTTCCGGTCTGCGCGATGCCGATCAAATCCTTGCCCTCGATCGCTGCCGGGATGGATTTAAACTGGATCGGCGTCGGTTCCCTGAGCTGTAATTTATCCAGCACCTTGATGATGGAAATTGCAATGCCGAGCCGGTTGAAGCCTTGAACGGCAGTTGTTTCATTTGTAAGCATAAAAAATAAGTGACCCGATTTCTTAAGGCCACTTATCTATATAATAAATACGACAAAAGACTCGAATCTGGCTTAATATACTAAATTATGTATGAAGTATAGCATATCCAGATAATCCTGTCAAATCTTGCCAAATATCATCTTGAAACCAATGCTTAATTCAACCATTTAATCTTTTCTTATGCAGCCAACTTTTTTTCTTTTTCTTGTTTCTTGCGCGGACGGATTTCATGGTCGTATATCGCCTGCTTGAGTATTGCTAGTCTTTGGGCCGGAGTCATAGTTTCGGCAAGGGGATTATCTATAATATCCTTGTATTCGTAGAAATATTTTTTCAGAACATCTTCTTTCGTCAGGCCTCCAATAGCCTGTTCTTTCAAATATACATCGACTTCTTCGACCATGCTGAGATGCTCCTGTCTGGATTTCTTCCGGGCATCATTGAATTTTGCAATTGCTTTATCGACGCTTTCCATAAAATTATGATTATTTAATTCTATTTTCATTCCCTTTCTATTGTCCTTCCCGGCGTACTTGCTTCTACTTGTCATTATTGGCTTTTTTCCATTGCGAGCGAAACCTGAGCCTGTCGAAGGGGGATGCGGCAACCTTTCTTCTTTGTCATCCTCGGCAGCCCAACTTTTAATTGTCGCTCCCAACCCCATAGGGAATTTCTCCCTTTCATTCAAGGGGAACGGCCTGCGGCCGAGGGGGTCAATGAAAAATCGGGAATCCAGTGTTCGTCCGGCATCGGGTGGGAAAATTTATTTGGTATTATTTTTAGAAAAAGTACCGCAAAAATCGCGTGCCCCGTAAACTCCGCCCGGAGTAAACAGAAAAACAAATAAATTGACAGCTAACCATTCGACTTACGACCATGTTCATTCGTATCCATTAGTATCATTAGTATGCATTAGTATATTGGTATCGCGTTGGAATTTTTTCATGCCCGCCGGAACTCCATAGTTAAACATTCGTATATTGGTATTTTATATCATTCGTATCCATCCGTATCATTCGTACAATTAGTATATTAGTATCTTATATTTTTCGGTGCATTCGGATATGATTCGTAGATTCGGATTATATTTATTTAATGTTGCGGGTTGTGGGTTATGATTTTTTGCGTTTCATGTAATGAGTTATGAGTTCCGCGGCCTCATTCACATGCAATCATTTCTTCCCCGGTCATTTCCTGCAGGTATTCTTTCGCCTCTTCTGCACTACCGATCTTGTCGATCAGTCCGTTCTTGAGGGCCATTTCGCCGAGGAAGGAAGAGCCGTCAGCTAATTTCCTGACTTGCTCGATATCCAGTTTCCTGTTAGCTGCCACATCCTTGATGAAGTTCTCCTGGACAATGCCGGCATCGCGCATGAACAATTCCCTTTCCTCCGCGGTTAACGGCTTATTGGGGTCGCCGGCATCCTTGAACTTGCCGAGGCTGATCTGGTTATAGGTAAGCCCTTCCTGCTGGTTCTGCTTGGCATTGTCCACATAGGAATAGGTCACCCCGATGCTGCCCACGTCGGAATGCTTGCTGGCGAAAATGTAGTCGGCCCCGGTCGCCGCATAGTAGGCGGCCGATGCACCTGTCTCCCTGATAACGGCTACGGTCGGTTTTACTGCTCTCTTGAGGGCATTCGCCACCTCTTCACCGGCAACGGCATATCCGCCTTGCGAATCAATATCAATTACAATCGCTTTTATATTGTCATTAGACTCGGCATCCCTGATTTCCCTGACAATGCTATCCGATGCTGTTTCATCGTAAAGCAAGGTTCCATCGGCGCTGATGTCCTGTTCGGGAATATGGGTTACCAAGTCGCCATGTAAGTTGATTACCTTCAGATTACAGCCGACCTGCACGTCGCCGGGCGTGAAATAATAGCTGTCTAAATGGTCGATAACCTGAGAGGCGATATTGTCGGCGGATTCTTCTTCCGCCCCCATGAAATCAAAATAGATCAAATCAAAGGTGAAGACGGTCAGCGCCACGCCGGTTATGAAGATGACAAAAACCTTCAGGCCTTTTTTGATTGCTTCCCAGTTATAATTCTTCGGATTCAGTTTTTTGTAATCGAACTTGTAGTCGGAGATCGGGTAGGAGAAGAAGTTTTTGATTTTTTTCAGCATATTTAATTTTGCTAACAAATCTCATTAAAAAACCCCAAAAACTTTAGGTTTTGGGGATATCTTGGATCAATATAATTATAGCAAATTATCAATGAAGTTTCAATAAGTGCCGGACCAGATTTTATTAATCAAAAATTCAAAATTCAAACATGCGCTGAGCCTGTCGAAGCGACCATGCTTCATTACTGATTATAAGAATATTGTCATTCCCGTGAAAACGGGAATCCAGTTTTATTTTTCAAACTCTTTCAACAGTTCTAAATATTTTTCCT
>CAZAFZ010000022.1:0-9598 GCA_964484745.1 uncultured Gammaproteobacteria bacterium
AATTGCTTAAAGAACTTTATTCCATCGACGGCAGCATGAAGCAGCATGAAGCAGCATTAATTAAAACCATCAACTTGCTGTTGGACAAGCAGCCGCAGGCAGTCTTGGATGCCGCTTCACGCGAAGCGCTGAAGAATGAATTGATTAAAAAAGCTGAAGAATTACGGCTGCAAAAAAGCTCCCAGCAAAGCAGGACGGATTCCGGCCAGACCAATTCATTCGAGCAGCTTTTTTTAGACAGTTTGAAAAAATTCTCCTACGCTACGACTATTGCCATATTCGTTATATTCGCCACTTTCCCGGTCTGGTATCCTTTGGCCGCCAAAAAGCTCCCCGGAACTACGGTCCGGCAAGAATTGGCTGCTGTCAGCCAAAGCAAGATAACCAAAATAGAAAATGACGCTTTCGGCAGCTTGAGCGCCATGGATGAAGCAGCACCGGCCCAGGGTCTGGCGGTCGGACGCGGCGGAGGAGGGGGCGGCGCTGCCCAGGCGCCTGCCGGCGATGCCAAGCAGGTTTCGGCGACCATGCCTCCGTATGAATCGGAGCATTATAAGTATGTTTACCGCGGCGATGAGCTTGGCGCGCTCGATGAGAGAATGGAAGTTTATAAAAGGATAAAATCCCCGGCCGGCGGCGCAGGAGACAATCTGGTCAGCCAATACGGGGCAGGCCTGTTTAACTCCACCAGCTTTTCTGATTTGAAATTATTGAATTTAAGCTTGGCCGAAGATAAGGATTTCGGCTACAGCATATATATTGATAATAACGAAGGTACGGTATCGATCGGCCAATATTGGCTTGGTTGGCAAAAATATTTTTCTGCAGCCGGACAGAGCGCATTATCATTGAGCGACATTCCGGACGACCAGACCCTGGTCTCTTTGGCGGATGCTTTTATAGCTGAACACGGAATAAATTTGGAAAATTACGAATCCGGCCAAGTCGATACCAGCTGGAGGCAGCAGCTGATCGCAGGCGATTCGGGCCAGCCGGCCTATGTACCGGATCAAATCTCGGTAATTTATCCCCTTAAAGTATCCGGCCATGAAATTTACCAATTCGGCGGACAGCGCGACGGAATTTATGTCAGCATAGACATCAGGAATAAAAAGGTGGCCGGCTTGTGGAATTTAACCGCCCAGAATTACGAAAGCTCAATGTATGCAATTGAACAGTCGAACGACGCCATCTTAAAAGCCGCAGAAGAAGGAGGACTATATAACAGGAATTACGGCGATGCTTCGAAAGTTACGGAAGTCGAGATCGGAACGCCCCAATTGTCTTATGTGAAGAATTACAATTATGCCAACGGCCAAAACGAGGAATTGTTGATTCCGGCCTATCTTTTCCCGGTGCTGGAAGCCCCCGAGGGCCAGTTCTATTTTTCGAAAACCATTACTGTCCCGCTGGTCAAAGATGTTTTGGATAATTTGGAGAAGAATATCGGGGCCGTTACGCGTTAAACAATATCGGGGCCGTTCAATTTTCTTCGCAGAGTTAACTAAATAAAAAATCGGATCCATGGATCCGGGACAATATTGAAAGCTGTTTACATTCTTACCGCTGACTCCCGCACCAGTCCCTGAAGGTCATCTTGGAACATTTTCAACCAGGTTGGAACGACAAACGGCTTGGAATAGCCGATCGGCATCCCGCTGTAGACGGCGGTGTTGATGACAAAGCTTCTTCCGCCGTTTTGCCGGGCAAAGTACCAGGCATGGCAGCTTTTAATTCCGTATTGGTCGCTGGTCCAGGCAATCCGCGTTTCGTCTTCATCGTTGACAGCCATTATTATTTCCTGGTTAAATATTTTGCGGCCAAGCGGAAATCCCAAATCCAGGGATTCATTGAATTTATTGCCGGGCTGCCAACTGTCGCCCTGTTTCCAGGATATATCGTTGAGCCAAAGGCCGTGCCAGTCTTTCCAGAGGCTCAGATCGGAAAAAACGCGCCAAAGATATTTTTTGTCCATATCGGTTTTAGCGGTTCGGGTTATGACGGCAGTTTTCCAGTCGGTTTCAGTTATACCAATCGCATTCAGGCAATATTGGGTAGCTGCATTGATTTCCGGAGTTTCGGCATCAATACTATAACTATAATAAATAATTCCCAGGAATAAAGCGGAGATAATCGCAAAACCGAATAATATCCCGAAGAATAATTTCATATATTTAGCAATATTATATATTATAGCAAAATCAACGAATATATTAAACAAAGATAAAAGAGATTTTATATCAGCAAGAGATGCTTGTACTGTTTGAAAAATAATGCTAAATTGTAGATAGGAGTTTTTATTGAAGCAACATAAACACTAATATCTCAAACATAAGATAGCGTTTATATTGTTTTAATAAACTTCAACAATTCAAGATCCCAATAAAGGAGGGAATGCCCGATGGGCGCTGCCGCACAGCTTAATAATGCCTCAAATGAAATTCAACTGTATTTGTTTGGACTTTTTTTGGCCGTTTTTGTTGGTTTTCATGCCTTTGAAAAATATCGTGCCGGCAAAAAGAATATGCTCGAATCGCTTATATTGATTTTTTGCGGGGGAGCAACCATTGGAATATTAATCGCTCTTTTCGCCAAAAATCTCAATTTTTTTGAAAATCAAACCGTGATCTTTTTCAAAGATAAGTTGATTATCTATTGTAATCATATTTTACCCCGATGAAAATCAAACCATTGCACGATATTCCGGCCGGACCAATAAGTTCGGCTTTTTGAATGGGAAAAGCCTGCCTTAAGCATCCTGTCTTTTCGCAATAAAAAAATTATTGTATAATATAGAAAATATGATTTGCCTGGCATGTAAAAACCAAATACCGGACGATTCAACTATTTGTCCGAATTGCCATTCTTCCATCGACCACCAGAAACAGGTCATTCAAGAAGTAAGGCTCAGGCGCTATCAAAGATGGATAATGTATTTTTTATTAGTCCTTTTATTCGGAGGGTCTTTGTTGTATATCGTTTATATCTATAATGAAAACAATAAGCTCATCAGCCAAATAGCCGGTACGCAGAATGAGCTGGACCAGGCCAAATCCAGCATAAATTCCAAAGATGGCCAATTGTCAGCGGTCCAGGCTGAGCTAGCAAGCGGTCGTACCAGTTTAGCCGATTTGCAGAATCAGCTGCAAGACAAGGAAACGGAATTGGCAAAATCCAAAGAGGAAAGGGATAAATTCGACGAAAACTCCAAACAATGCTATCTGGATTCCATTCTGGCGCAAGCCAATGTTTACAGTTTGATTAACAAGACCGGATCGCCTCTATCTAACCGCGATTTGAGCAGGATTCTGCTTGCCGACGCCAACCTGGAAGGTCCGGATGCCGATGGCGATGGCATCTCTGATTCAGCCGAAGCGGCGCTTTCCACGGATCCGAACAAGGCGGATATGGACGGCGACGGCTATGGCGATAAAGACGAGCTGTTGCGCGGATTTAACCCGGCAGGCACGGGCAGCCTGCCGATTGACAGAAATTTTTCAGGCAGATATGCCAATAAAATAGTCCTGCAAACAGAATCAGATAAACAAGCCTGGTACATCGGCGCGGATCTGAAAAAATACTTCTTAGGCAGTCCGGACAACGGATATCAATTAATGAGGAAATTGGATTATTGGACGGACGAATATCTTGAAAAAATTTCGTCATCGAGCCCCGAAACAAACAATAATGCTTCAAATTCAGGCAACGCAACCACTACCCAGTAAAGAGGAGGGGCGCCATGAGGGTTACAAGGAGGCATTGGAGATTATATTATATTGTTCCTTATCTCAGAACAAAGGCTATAAAATTTTGGCAGACCGGGGAAATATCGCAGTCCGGCAAGAATGATATTCCTGCATCGGTGTCCTTTGATAAGAAATTTGGTAATAATAAAAAATAAGAGCGGATTACGCTCTTATTTGATTTGCAAAAAATCCGTGAATGATTATAATAATTACATGATTGATGTCAAAAATCTAACAAAAAAATTCAAGAATATCACCGCCGTCGATAATATTTCCTTTAGCGTAAATGAAGGCGATACTTTCGCCTTTTTAGGACCGAATGGCGCCGGCAAGAGCACAACCATCAAAATGATGACAACTCTTTTGAAGCCGACAAGCGGATCGATTTCGTTGAACGGTTTTGATCCGACCAAAGATCAGCATCGGGCGAGATGCTCATTCGGCATAGTTTTCCAGGATCCAAGCCTGGATGATGAGCTGACCGCGCTTGAGAATATGATTTTCCACGCCGTATTATATGGGGTACCAAATAAGATCCGCAATCAAAGGACCCGGGAATTGCTGGAAATGGTCGGATTGTGGGACAGGAGGAATGATCTGGTAAAAAGTTTTTCGGGCGGTATGAAAAGAAGGCTGGAAATTGCCCGCGGCCTGCTGCACCATCCGAAAATCTTGTTTTTGGACGAGCCGACGCTCGGCCTTGATCCGCAAACCAGGAATTTGATCTGGGAATACATCAAGAATTTGAATTCTTCCGAAGGCATAACCGTATTTTTCACAACCCACTATATGGAAGAGGCCGAAAAGATGGCTCAAGAAATCGCGGTTATCGACCACGGAAAAATAATAGCCCGGGGTTCCGCCCGCGAATTGGAAGAACAGACAAATACAGGCAATTTGGAGCAAGCCTTTTTGGCTTTAACCGGCAAGGAGGTCAGGCCCGAGCACGCATCCAACCTGGACAATATGCGGATGAGAGCGAGGGCGCGGGTGAGATAGCGCTTGCGCGAGTCAAAAAGTCGCTTAGTCGTTAGTCTGTTTTGCATAACATGAGTCCGATGCCAATATACGAATACATACGAAATATACGAATGATAACAGATACCAATATACTAATGGTACTAATGAAACGAATGGATACTAATTATGAGATACTAATATACGAATACATACGAATGATACTAATGGATACGAATATTAATTAATTGAAAAATTGGAAATTGTATAATTAGAAATTAGAAATTTTTTTGTTTATGGCTATTTATATCTTATGGCTGCGCCAGATAAAAAGGTATACCAGATCAAAGGCCAGAATTATCGGCTCGCTTGGCCAGCCGCTTTTATTTCTGATTGCCCTCGGTTTCGGCTTCGGGCCGATATACGCTAAAGCCGGAGCGGGGAACTATATCCAATTTTTGGCTCCGGGCATTATTGCGATGAGCATTTTATTCTTGGCGATGTTTTCCGGGATCGAAATAATCTGGGATAAGCAGTTCGGGTTTTTGAAAGAAACTTTGGTGGCACCGGTTTCCAGGATGCAGATTATGATTGGACGGACTCTGGGCGGAGCCACCGTGGCGACCGCTCAAGGCATCATCGTGCTGTTTTTATCCTTGTTTGCCGGCTTTAAGCCCAACCCGCTCGGCATTCCGGCTGCGATATTTTTCATGTTCATGATATCCATAATCTTTACCGCTCTCGGTACCGCTATCGCATCGCTGCTGGAAGACATGCACGGGTTCCAATTGATCATGAATTTCATGATTATGCCTCTGTTTTTCCTTTCCGGCGCGTTATTTCCTCTGAATGATTTGCCGAAAGCCCTCGCGATAGTTGCCAGAATAGATCCGCTTTCCTACGGCGTTGACGGATTGCGGGGCACTCTGACCGGCATGGCTCATTTGGGAGTTTATAACGATTTGTTTGTATTATCTGCCATTGCTGCTGTCCTTTTTTTCATAGGCAGTTATTTATTTTCAAAAATTCAGATTTAAGCTTGTATTTTTTTGAAAAATTAGTATAATATAGAAAAATCGCTGATTTTAACTAAATAAAGACGGAGGGATCGCCGTGGATGATGGACAATGCAAAACTTGCATTTTGCCGCCTAAAATTGCGAAAAAAGTGGTGCAATTAATTAACGGCGGCGACTGTCAGAAAATCTGCAAAACATACCAGGAATCCATTGGTGCGAAATTCATTGTCGGTCCGGATTTTCTGAAACAATCCCCATGCAAATGCTGCGCATACTTCAAAAAGTATGGTACAAATTGCAGATACATCTGCATCTGGATCAGTTTATATCAGAAAAAGACCACATATTATAGGCCGAATAGCAGAGGCCATTTCGATCCTCCTCTAAATTGGGGCAAGTGGGTACTTCCCTGCCAACCGCACCCTTAACGCATTTTGGGGCTCAAGATTGAGCCCCTTTATCAATTTTATCAATGCTTGACACCCCCCATGGGTGCGTTATAATATAATTGTTCGAATTATGAATTATCCCTTATGCCTAAAAAAAGCATGCAAAACCTGGTCAATAACGTTATCGGACAATTGCATGGAGTCAACAAAATGATCGAGGAGAAACAAGGCTGCTTAAAAGTAATAGTACAGATGAAAGCAGCCAAGTCAGCTTTGAATTCCCTGATTGTCAAGTATTTGGAAGCCAACTTAAGGGAATGCGTAAGCGAATCGGGCAAAGTGGTGGAAAAGCAAAAATTCAGCCGGTTGATGGCGGAATTAATGAAAAAATGAAATTTATTATAATTAATAAATAATAAACAGCTCAAATTTATGGCAAAACATTTTAACGACGTTAATTTTAAAACGGAAGTGATCGAGGCTTCAAATATAAAACCGGTATTGGTTGATTTTTATGCCGAGTGGTGCGGACCATGCAAAGTGCAGGGCCCGATTATCGAGGAACTGGCAAAAGCCATCGGCGATAAGGCCAGTATCGGCAAGATCGATACCGAAGAAGCCATCCGCATCGCCCAGGAATATAATATTATGAGCATACCCACTTTAATGATATTCAGGAACGGTAAGGCGGTCGAAACCTTTGTCGGAGTACAAACAGGCGATTTTCTTGCGCACGCCATCAATAAGCATATTTAATGCGTTCCATAATGCAGAATAGGCCCCTTGAAGAAGAGGCCTATTTTTTTCCGGCGGAACATGGAGAAACGCCGGCAGCTATTTTCTTGATCATAAATAATGATTTCAGAATAAAGCAGATAGCCAGGGCAAGAACGGTCAAGCCTTTGGTTTTGTAGCCGTAAAAAGAAATCTTATAAACCAGGAAGCAGCCGGACAGCGCAGCCAAGTTAGCCAGCAGATAAGCGGCCAGGCAAGCTGACAGCCGTAATCCGCTGCTTGTCGTAGCGTGCCGATCGCCGGACTTTTCAGGATCATGGATCTGATGGCAGATTTCAAAAATTTTCAAGCAAAATATCAAACCGAACAGAAGTATCAGCAATTCGGATAAAAAGAGATAGAAAAGCAAGTTTTTAAGGATAGCCGGATAGAGAAAAATAAGCCAAAAAAGAAACAAAGAATATGCCAGACTGGTGAAAAAACACGTTTTAACCGGCAGATTAAAACAAAAAGCACGTAAAATCAAGAAAAGAGCAGATTGATTCATTTTTGCCTCCTGGCTTTATTGTATATTTAATTCCATTTTAAAGCCATGGCCGGATTTTTTAAGATGTGGACAAAAGGGAATAGCTGTATTAAGATGCTTTTAAACATCAATATGCCTTATTGTATCGGTGAATTTTTTAAAAAATACCATGTCAGCGAAGAAGATTTCAAGCGGTCTGGTTTCAGCTGGAATGAATTATTGGAAATTCGTCTCGATTACATTTCACACAGGAACGAATACGGGTTGCTAGCCAATTACATCGCCGAATGCTTTGCCGAACTGAAGGACGTACATTCCATCAAAAAAAGGGTAAAGGACCCATGGCACCTGGTTAGAAAACTTATTTGGAAAAAAGCATCAAATCCGGAAATAGCCGTGCATAGCGGCAATTACCGGGAAATTATTACTGATTTGATTGGAGTAAGGGTGATGCATTTATTCAAAGACGACTGGCAAAAGATCCATCGGGACATCATGGACAAATGGCTGCTTAAAGAGTCCCCGGTAGCCAACATCCGCCAAGGCGACGGCGGCAAAATGGTGGAGCTTTATAAAAAACTGGGCTTGGAGATCAAGGAGCACGGTTTCGGCTACCGTTCTATCCATTATCAAATTATCCAGCTTTACAACAAAAAATATTTTACCGCGGAAATCCAGGTAAGGACCCTGTTCGAAGAAGCCTGGAGCGAGATTGACCATAAGTACCGGTATCCCGGCAATTCAACCGATCCGCTCATGACCGAGTATTTGGTATTATTCAACAGGCTGGCCGGCAGCGCCGACGAAATGGGTTCATTCATCCGCACGCTGAACAGCCTGCTTGTCCGTCAGCCGAAAGGCCGGCAGGAAGGAAAAAATTCCGATTTTGGAACGGATGTGGAAAAATTGATCAGGACTACTGGCAAATTGCTAACTTAGCATAACCCTTTCCCATCGGCTATTGTAATAATATTTTTTTCCAATATAATTAATTACAGGACTCATTTTAAAACAAATGCCATTTCATTTTAGTTTTTTCCGGTTTCCTTCCCCCGCCTCCGCGCGACCAGATGGATAAAATTCATAAATTCCGCCAAAATCGACCAGCCATTCTTCTTATATCTCGGAATTTTTAGCTTGTAAAATCCCCCGGAATGGCTAAAAGCTATTTTAGACGGGCGCTAATAATTTATTTGTAATAAAAAAATGAAAAAATTTTTTTTAATGGCCGTAGCAGCGCTTGCTTTAGCCGTACTGCTGGGAGCATGTACCAGCCCTTGGCAAAAAACAGCGGAAAAATCAGCTGAAAACATGGCCGAGAAGGCCATTGAAGACAGCAGCGGCGGCCAAGCTGACGTGGATATCAACAGCGAAAGCGGCAGCATCAGCGTAAATACGGATCAAGGCAGCATGCAAACGGGACAAAATATCACCCTGCCAGAAGAATTCCCGGACGACGTTTATGTATTCGAGGGCAAGCTGGCGGCCGTTATCCAGGATAACGAGAATAACGGTTATTCCCTGACGATCCAGACAGATTCTCCGATCAAGGACATTTATGCGGCATACGAGGAGAATCTTACCGAAAATGGCTGGGAAATAACCGCCAAGATGGATTTTGGCACTACCGCCACGATGGCAGCGGAAAAAGACAAGCGGTCCGTTTCGGTGGCCATCGGCTCGGGTGATGAAGAAAATACGATCATAGTTACCGTTGCGGACAAGGAAAATTGACCAGTTTAACTGCAAAGAATTTATCCGCTTAGATAGCGATTTTAGGCGCAGTCCGTTCGGCTGCGCTTAATTATTATTGCGGGCTAAGGCGGCGTTTAGGCAATTCCGGGATAAATGCTATAATTTAATACATGAAATTCAACAATGAACAGCTAGAAATAATTGAAAATATTACAGGGGCATATTTGATTGCTGCTCCGGTCGGAACCGGCAAAACGACCGTGTTGGCTGAAAGGGTCGTTAAAGCCCTGGAGCAAGGGATTAAGCCGGAGGAGATTTTATGCCTGACATTCACGAACAGGGCTGCCGAGGAAATGCGCTCAAGAATAAAAAACCGGCTGAAAGACAAGGGCGTCTGCGACAGCATGCTGGTTAAAACGTTCCACGGATTTTGCGCTTTTTTTTCCAGGTCCGAAGCCAAGCAGCTCGGGTTATATTCGGATTTCACGGTTTTTGACGACGAGGAGCAGGTCGAACTGATGGAAGCGGTGCT
>CAZAFZ010000023.1:0-9569 GCA_964484745.1 uncultured Gammaproteobacteria bacterium
TTTGGAAAATACCCAGAAGATAGCCGCCCTTTGCAATTTGCAGATAGAAATGGGCAGTCCGATCCTGCCCCATATCGAAGTGCCTGACGGTTATGACGAGGACAGCTATTTGAAGAAGATCTGCGATGAAGGCCTGGCAAAATATTATAAGTCCGAGGAAATTACCGAAGAAGTGAAAGAAAGGCTGGAGTTCGAGCTGAGCGTGATCAGAAAAATGAAATTCTCATCGTATTTTTTGATCGTCGCCGATTTCGTCAATTGGGCTAAAAACAATGGAATCGTAGTCGGACCGGGCAGGGGATCGGCTGCCGGTTCGCTGGTCTGTTATTTGTCTGGCATCACCAACCTCGACCCGATCAAATATGAACTGCTGTTCGAAAGGTTCCTGAATCCCGACCGGATTTCCATGCCCGACATCGATCTTGATTTCGCCGATATCAGGCGGGATGAAGTAATCAGGTATGTCGAAGGAAAATACGGCAAAGAGCACGTGGCCCAAATCATCACTTTCGGAACCATGGCAGCCCGGGCCGCTGTCCGCGATGTCGGCCGGGTCTTGGGCTACCCCTATGATTTCTGCGATAAGCTGGCCAAAAGCATCCCGATGATGATGAAGCTGGACCGGGCCCTGAAAGCTTCCTCGGAGCTTAAAGAAATGTATGAAAATGACGAAAACGCCCGGAAAATTCTGGATTATGCCAAAAAACTGGAAGGCGTAGCCCGCCACAGTTCAACCCATGCCTGCGGCGTGCTGATAACCAAAGAACCGCTGACCGAATACGTGCCGCTGCAGTTCGCCTCTTCATCCGACCGGACAATCGTCTCCCAATATTCGCTGCACCCGATCGAAGATTTGGGGCTTTTGAAAATGGACTTCCTGGGCCTGGCGAACTTGACGATCATCGAATCGGCAATAAAAATCATTGCCAAAACGCGCGGCTTGCAGATCAGGATAGGCGAAATACCATTGGACGACGGGCTGACCTATGCGCTGTTCCAGAAAGGCGAAACGACAGGCGTATTCCAGTTCGAATCTTCGGGGATGAAAAGGTATCTGCGCGAGCTGGTGCCGTCAACCTTTGAGGACCTGATCGCCATGGTAGCTTTATACCGGCCCGGCCCCATGGAGCTGATCCCCGATTATATCGCACGCAAACACCAGAAAAAGAAAATCACCTATCTGCACAAGGATCTGGAACCGATACTGCGCAAAACGTACGGCGTCGCCATTTACCAGGAGCAGGTTATGCAGATCTCAAGATATCTGGCCGGGTTCACCAGGGGCGAAGCAGACGTCCTGCGCAAGGCAATGGGCAAAAAAATAGCCGTGTTATTGGCCGAGCAGAAGGAAAAATTCATCGAAGGGTGCATAAAAAACGGCATTAATAAAGAGCTGGCCGAAAAGATCTGGGCTTTTATCGAACCGTTCGCCGGCTACGGCTTCAACCGTTCGCATGCCGCCTGCTACGCCATGATCGCCTATCAAACGGCGTATTTGAAAGCGCATTGGCCGACCGAATTTATGGCGGCGCTGCTGACATCGGATCAGGGCAATACCGACAGGGTAGCGATCGAAATCGAAGAATGCAGGAATATGGGCATCGAAGTGCTGGCGCCCGACATCAACCAGTCCTATGAATCTTTTACGGTCGTAACGAGCGGAACGGCAAAAAATCTTCAGGCCGCGGAGAACGAGAAAGTCAATACTATCAGGTTCGGGCTGAAAGCTATCAAAAATGTCGGCCACAACATCGCCGAGGTCACCATAGCAGAGCGCAAAAAAGCAGGGCCCTTCCTGAATCTGACCGATCTGCTTAAAAGAATCCAGGATAAAGACTTTAATAAAAAATCGCTGGAAAGCCTGATCAAGACCGGCTGCCTGGATGCATTCGGCGAAAGGGGATCCCTGCTGGAAAACATCGAAACGATGCTCAATTACAATAAGGAGCGCGCCAAATCTTCGCAAAGCGCGCAAAAAAGCCTGTTCGGAGATATGCCCCTGGCTAATTACACCGAAACAATAAAGCTCAAGAAAACCGATCCTGCGTCGCGCCAGGCCAAACTGGCCTGGGAAAAGGAATTGCTGGGCTTATATATATCCGAGCATCCTTTTCTGGACTATAAAAAAGAGCTGGGCGAAAAAACAATTCCGATCAAGCGGCTGAATTCAATAAAGACAAACGATGAGGTTCTGGTTGCAGGCATTATTTCCTCGATCAAGAAGATCATTACCAAGAATAATGAAACCATGGCATTCATAAAAATAGAAGACGACACGGATTCGATCGAACTGCTCGCTTTTCCCCGACTGTTTAAAGAGCATAATGTCTGGCAAGAAGGCCGCGTCCTGATCTGCCGCGGAAAGCTATCGGACAAAGATAATGAAAATAAGATTTTATGCAATGCCGTCAAGGAACTGGAAGCGGGTTTGATAGATGAAATCATCAAAGAACTAAGGGCGCCAATCCGCCAAAACAGCAATGGCCCTCCGCAATCTTTCAGCGGCAATAAGCCGATGGAATTGGGGAAAGATTTGTTCCTGCTGATAAAAAACAACATCGCCACAGGCAGATTAAAAGAATTATACGCATTACTGGCTAATTATAAAGGAAATAATAAAGTATATTTCAAGATCAAAAACGGTGGAAACAAAGTCAAAACCCTTGAATCAGGATTTAATATCGCCAATAGCCTGAATCTTAAACAGGCGATCCGGGATAATTTTTCGGATTTGGTTGAAGTGTTGGACAGCAAAAGATAAAATTGTTATAATGTGAATATCCGACTAATACAAACAAATGACGCTCAAAAGCAAAACAGCCAAAACAAAATCCGGCCCTGCGAAGGAAAAGCTTTCCAAGCTTAAAGTCAATATTGTCAAGCATGAAGCGGCCGGCCAAAAAGCAATCAGGGAGGATTTTGAAGAAAAAATCGGCAAAATATCCACCTTGCATAAAATATCCGTTATTGATGAAGAGGCCCAAGCAGAAGTATCGGCAAATCCGAACAAAAAACCATTAACCGAAAATGCTATCCAGCAATCTTTGCGGCGTAAAAAGCGGCCCGGCGCATCTTCCTTAGCCCAGCCGAATCCAGAATCCGCTAGGCCGCCTGAAGCCGCCGCAGCGGCCGTAATTGACTTGGCCCATCAGCAAGCTAATCCGCCCGCAGAACCGCCGACGACCGTTTTCCAAAAAGCGAAAGAAGCCAAATCACTTAGCCTCTATAAAAAAATCGCCCTGATGTTCTTGCTTTTGGTCGTAATCCTGTTCGGGCTGGTTTTTTATACGAATCTGGTCAAAGTGAAAATTACGATCATAACCAACGAAGAAAAGATTTCCAGCAATATCCTTTTCGACGTATACCAGGAAAATACCGTTCCGCTGGAAAGCTCGGAAAACGTGAAAATTTTCGGCGATCTCGGCAAAATTACGGTAACCCAAGAAAAAAGCTTTGCCACGACCGGCGAGAAGCCGATCAGCGAAGAGGTTAAAGGCACCGCGACCATTTACAATAATTACATCAAAAGCCAGCCTTTAGTGGCTTCGACCAGGCTGCTGACTCCCGATAATAAGCTTTTCAGGATTAAGGAAACGGTCAATGTGCCTGCCGGAGGTTCGGTGCAAGTTGAAATATATGCCGATGAGCCGACCGAAGCTATGGCGATCCAGCCGACCAAGCTTACTATTCCCGGCCTTTGGGCGGGACTGCAGGATAAAATCTACGCTGAAACTGCCGAACCGATACAATTAACCAGTGAAGTAAAGCATTACGTGGTCCAGGCAGACATGGATAATGCTTCCAAGGATTTGAGGGATAGCCTGGTCGAAAAGGCAAAAACCGAAATTGAAAGCCGGAATGTCGAAGGCGATCAGCTTCTATACCAGCTGGACGAGCAAAGCATATCCATCAGCATCGCAAATGCCTTAGGCGATGAAACCGAAGAATTGTCGGGCAAGGCTACGGCCGATGTCTGTTTCGCCGCCTTCAAATCGGCCGATGCGGAAAATGCAATCGAAAGCAAGCTTACCTCCAGCGTTCCGGAAGAAAAGCAAATTATGATGTACGATAAAGAGTCCATCAAGTATACTTTGGATAAGTGCGATCTTGAACAAGGCGTCGCAAACATTAACTCTTCTTTCGACGGCAGAGTCGGCGTAAAAGGCGACAGCAGCATAGTCGACAAGCAGAGGATACTGGGTTTGACCAGAAAGCAGCTGGAAGATTACCTGGCACAAATTCCCGAAATCGCGAGCTATAACATTGTTTTCCAACCCAGCTTTATCAAGCGCGTTCCGAACCTGATAGACAAGATCGAAGTGGAAATATCAAATTAGCGCGGAAATCCCGCCTTAACCTTCAGTCGGAAACATTTGGGCGGGTTTTTGTATTGAAAATTTTTAAAAAACTGCTATAATTGAACGAAATACATAAAATTACTATTGTATGTCCAAAAAAGCAATAACATTTGCATTTTTTTTAATTTTTAGCATGTTGCTTTTTTTTGGCTGGCAAACAGCCGGAGCTGTCCAAAATACCGATAAACAGCTGAAGGTTTATCTGTTTTGGGCCAACGGCTGCCCGCATTGCGAAAAAGAAAAAGAATACTTGGCGTCGATCCAGCAGCGCTATAGCAACGTCAAGATTGAATTGCTGGAAGTAACAGAGAACAAGAATAATCTGGATCTCTTGAATAAAGCAAGCGATAGCTTGAACGCCAACGTAACGGGGGTGCCTTTTACCGTTGTCGGCAAATCATACTTGATAGGCTGGTACGACGACCGAATGTCCGGCAGCCAGCTCGATAAAATGATAGAGGATAATCTGGCCAACGGATGCGAGGATTTTGTCGGCGGCCTGTTTAACCCGTCCGGCAGCTCATGCACGGCTCCGGTTGAAAAGAAATCCAACATACCGGACAGCATCCAGGTCCCTTTTTTCGGGAAAATAAACATTAAAAGCATGTCCTTGCCCTTGATCAGCCTGGTTATCGGCGGAATCGACGGATTTAATCCCTGCGCCATGTGGGCCTTGATATTCCTGGTCAGCCTTCTGCTTGGATTCGGCAGCAAGAAGCGGCTGGTCGTTCTCGGAGGCGCTTTTCTGCTGACCGAAGCATTGATCTATTATCTGTTCATGACCGCCTGGCTGAATGTTTTCCTTTTTATCGGTTTTGTTTTTTGGATCAGGCTGCTGATCGGTTCGATAGCGCTTTATATGGCGTATGTCAATTTGCGGGATTTCGCATCCAAGAAGGATCCGACCTGCCTGGTTGAAAGCGATGAAAAGAAAAAAAAGTTTTTCGACCGGTTAAACGGAGTAGTGCACGGAAAGAACCTGGGCTTGGCTTTTTTAGGCATTATCGCTCTGGCATTGAGCATCAATATAGTCGAGATGGTGTGTTCGCTCGGCTTGCCGGCTGTCTATACGCAAATCCTCGCTATTAATAATTTATCGGCTTTAAGCTATAATTTTTACATGGCCATTTATATCATCGCCTATATGGCCGATGATATTATAATCTATTTTATCGCGGTCTTTACGATGAATATTATCGCGGGTTCGGCCAAATACGCCAGATTTTCCCATCTGGTCGGCGGCGTTTTAATGGCGATCATCGGATTGCTGATGCTGTTCAAGCCGGACTGGCTAATGTTCGGTTGAACAGCGCGTAACGCATATCACACAACTCATAACTCGTAACATAAATATAAGATACCAATATACGAATATTTACGAATGATACAAATGAATACGAATAATAAAGATTAGTATTGATTCGTATCATTAGTACCATTAGTATATTAGTATCTGTTATAAAAATTGTGAAAATACTCTTTAAGCTATGAAATCATATCATATCATCACTATCGGGTGCCAGATGAACAAATCAGATTCGGAAAGGATAGCCGCGCATCTTGAGAAGCACGGTTTTTTGTATTCGGAGGATAAAAATACCGCGGATGTAGTCGTGCTGACAACTTGCGGCGTGCGGCAATCGGCTGAAGATAGAATATATGGCTTGGTGCTGCGCTTGAAAAAAACCAATCCTCGGGCGAAGATAGTATTGGCAGGATGCTTATCGGAAAGGGAAGATGTCAAGAATGTTTTGGGAAAACTTGTAGCGGTATGGCTGCCGATCAGAATGCTTGCGAGCTTAAACAGGATGCTGGCAGGGAAATCCGGGCACAGAACGGACAAAAACTGCGGATATTTGAAAATTTTGCCCAAATACGAATCTGCATACCGCGCTTATGTGCCGATAGGGAATGGCTGCAACAATTTTTGCTCCTATTGCATAGTGCCGTCCGCGCGCGGCAGGGAAGAATACCGGCCCGCGCAGGAAATAATCAACGAGGTCAAATTGCTTGTCAAAAAAGGGTATAAGGAAATAATTTTGATCGCCCAGAATGTGAACAGCTACAAGCCAGACGTTAAAAGCAGGAATTTAAAAGAAAATGCCGCGGATTTTGCCGATTTATTGAAGATGGTAAGCCAGATCCCCGGCGATTTCTGGGTCAGGTTCGCTACCAGCCATCCGAAAGACTTGAACGGCAAGCTGATAAAAACCATTGCCGGATCGGGAAAAATTTGCCGCCATATCCATCTGCCGGCGCAATCCGGCGATAACGGAATCCTTCAGGCCATGAACCGGAAATACACGGCCGAACAGTACTTTGGATTGATCGGCAAGATCAGGAAAGCCATGCCGGATGCCGCAATTACCACCGACATAATCGTCGGATTTCCCGGAGAATCGAGAAAACAATTCCTGAATACGCTGAAGCTTTTCAGAAAAGCAAAATACGACATGGCTTATATCTCCCAATACAGCCCGCGGCCGCTGACTGCTGCGTACAAGCTGCCGGATAGCGTGCCTAAAATGGAAAAAAAGCGCAGAGAAAAAGAGCTTACGGAAATTTTACGCAAAAGTTCTTATGCCAACAATAAAAGATATTTGAATCAAATCACGACCATACTTGCCGAAGGGCGGGATAAGCAGGGCAGGATATACGGCAAGACCGCTACTGATAAAAAAGTGCTAGCCACCGTGAAAACAACAACCGCCTGCCGCGGCCATTTCGCCAGCGTTAAAATAACCGGCTGCCGGGATTTTGGGCTGGAAGGCGAGTTAATAGCGGTTAAAAGCTGAAAATTCCAATAAAAATGGCTCCGAAATAACGGAGCCGTAAAATCAAGCTGAAATAACAAGCGCATTGCGGAAATTCTCATCGCCCCCGCGATATGATGCGAATATCCTCCTGCCGAAGAGGTCCGTTTCGCAGTGCGGGCAAATCCGGGACCGCAAGATATTGCTGGATGCCACACCTGCCGTTTCCAGCTGTTTAACGATTATGTCCGCAAGCCCAAGATGGCCATTGTCATAATCATCAGGAAATACAGCATTCATCTCCGGGGTGACCGTATAGCACTTTTTGCAGATGCCGTCCCATACGGCGCATATTAAATTTGAATGCGAAAACTCCGTCCTGGCCTTGTGCAGTTCCGCTAGCTGGTTATAGATACCGGCAATACCCCTCACGCATTTTGCGGCAATATTAAGACTTGTTCCTTTCCAGCCGCTATGCACTACCGCTCTGATGCCAAATTTCATTTCGCTGCCTTGATAATAGTATAATACGGCCGGGCAATCGCCGGTCGGGCTGATCAAGGCAACCCTGAAAGCGCTGTTGGTAATCGCAATCAAGCCGTCACAGTTCCAATAAATGTCCGGAGTGCCAATCGAAAGAACCAAGTCAATCCTGTCTTTGTGCTCAGGCATGATTTTAAAGAGCTTGCTCGCGCCACTGACGGATTTTATCCTGTTTAAGCAGGCGCTATCGCCGCCGCCGCTCGAGCAATTGCCGAATCTATTGGTTGTGATAAAGTGGTTAGCGGGAAATTTGTCGAATTTGCAAAAAGTCCCGTCTCTGCTTAGGATAAGATGATTCAAGCCGGCCTCCTTCGAATTGTTTGGCAAAAAGCATATAATATACTATATGAAAAATTCCATTTCGTCAATGTTTATCGCGGAGCCCAAGCTGATCGCAGTGCTCGGACCGACTGCCAGCGGTAAAACCGAATTAGCCGTAAAATTAGCATTACGATTTAACGGTGAAATTATATCTGCCGATTCAAGGCAAGTCTACAGGGGCATGGATATAGGAACAGGGAAAGACCTTCAAGAGTACCGAGTCGAAAGTCAAAAGCATGCCCCGAGCTCAGTCGAAGGGTCGAAAGTCACAATGATACCATACCATTTGATTGATGTAGTTGGCCCGGGGACTGAATTTAACATGGCAAAATTCCAAAAGCTGGCCGATAGGGCGATAGAAGGCATTTTAAAACGGGGAAAGGTTCCAATCATAGCAGGCGGAACGGGATTGTATCTGCAGGCGGTTGTTGATAATTATCAGCTGCCGGCCGGACAGCCCGATATGAAATTAAGGCGGGAACTGGAAAAATTGAAAGCTGAAGAGCTTTACGGCAAATTAGAAAATTTGAACCGCGGACAAGCCGAAAGCTTGAACGAAAGCGACAGGAAAAACAAAAGAAGACTAATCAGGAAGATAGAGATCTGCAGCCAAAAATCCCAAGCCAAAAATCCCAAGCCAAAAAATAATCTGCAATATAATTTTCTGGTGCTTGGGCTAACACAACCGCAGCCGCTGCTTGATAAAAAAATATACAAAAGGTTAATTGAAAGGCTGGAAAGGGGAGGGATGGCGGAGGAGGTAAAGCGCTTGCATTACGATGATAAAATCAGCTGGAAAAGGCTGGAACAATTCGGATTGGAGTATAAATTCATTGCTTTATATCTGCAGCATAAAATAAGCTACGAAGAGCTGGTAGAACTGCTTTTCACGGCCATTAAGCAGTTTTCCCGCCGCCAGATGACCTGGTTTAAGCGCTGGGAAAAGCAAGGCCGGAAAATATTTTGGACAAAAAACTATGCTCAAGCTGAAAAATTGGTTAAAGAATTTTTAAGTTGCGGCTCTTGAAAAATAATTGCTTTTTTAAACGGTTAATGTGCTGCGGAGAAGGGATATATTCCGAGAAATCCAATTAGCCGGCTGATATCGCGCTTCAAGGGATCCTTTCCTGCGGTCGGGATGGCGGCCGATGGTCGCAAGATGGAGATTCGGGACAAAGATAACAAATCCCTAGTTTCTGGCCGCTTTCAAATTTTAAAGCCGGTCGAATAACCGGCTTGTCGAATATTTAGCTAAGGATTAATTCTCATGACCATTGGCTTGCAATATTCTTTATGTTCCTTAGCGGAGCTTTAGCTTCATTAGGTGAGCGCCCGAATAAAGGCTCCTGGTTTATTTCAGCTTTTCAATAATCGAAAAGCGGTTTTTTCAGCTTTTCGCCCTCCATTCTTACGGCATGCTTCGCGTAAGCATCCATTGCTTCAGAAAGTGAACGTTTGAGGGTTTCGCGGTCGGAATTGGACAGCGCCATACCCATGGATGCTTTGACCAGGACATGGGTCGCATAATTCCTAACCACATTGGAAACCATGTAAAGCTCAAAAGGCATTAATCCCGGATTGGATGGCACAAAAA